>DASURM010000210.1:0-8493 GCA_036280035.1 Burkholderiaceae bacterium
CATGCTGATCCGCGGCGGCGAGAACGTCTTCCCGCGCGAGGTCGAGGAGTACCTGCTGCGCCACCCCGCGATCCAGGACGTGCAGGTGTTCGGCGTGCCCGATGCGAAGTACGGCGAGGAGGTCTGCGCGTGGATCATCCCGCGGCGCGGTCAGACGCTCGACGAGCAGCAGGTGCGCGACTTCTGCAAGGGACAGATCGCGCACTACAAGGTGCCGCGCTACGTGCGCTTCGTCGAGCAGTTTCCGCTCACCGCCACCGGCAAGCCGCAGAAGTTCGAGATGCGCAACGCGATGATGCGCGAGCTGGGGCTGGTTACCGAGCGCACGGCGTGAGGCGCGCGCCTCGC
Organism: Burkholderiaceae bacterium; assembly: GCA_036280035.1. Lineage (GTDB taxonomy): Bacteria > Pseudomonadota > Gammaproteobacteria > Burkholderiales > Burkholderiaceae_C > JAEUPI01. The sequence continues at coordinate 349 of DASURM010000210.1, forward strand.
GGATCTGCCGCCCGACCCGAGCGCTACTCGAGCACCACGCGCGGGAAGTAGTACGACACCACCCAGTTCGGCACGTCGACGATCGAGCTGATGCGCAGGTCGGCGCACACGCTGCACAGCATGTAGGCGTCGATCGGCGAGTAGTTGTAGCGCCGCGCGAGCAGCTCGATCATCTCCGACACCGCGGTGCGTGCGCCGGTCATCAGGTCGGGGCCGATGCCGGTGGTGACCTCGTAGCCTCGCTTCTCGAGGTGCGTCGACACCGGGCCCGGCGTCACGTAGCGCGGCATGCGCAGCCGCGCGTCCTTCACCAGCTCGATCTTCAGGCTGACGTCGATCGCGCTCTCGATCGCGGTGCCGCAGACCTCGCCGTCGCCTTGCGCGGCGTGGGTGTCGCCCACCGAGAACAGCGCACCGGCCACCTCGATCGGCAGCCACAGCTCGGTGCCCTCGGCGATGTCGCGCACGTCCATGTTGCCGCCCACCTGCCGCGGCGGGATCACGCTGTGCAGCCCCGGCTCGGCGAGCGCGACGCCGATGGTGCCGCACATCGGCTTCAGCGGCACGCGGCCGCCGGGCCCGTACATCGCCGGCTTCAGCCCGGGGTCGACCTGCCAGTGGTGCAGGTGAGCGTTCGGAAACTGGTCGGCCAGCAGGCCGAAGCCCGGGATGTTGCCGGTCCAGCCCCAGCCCGACGGCTTGAACGACAGCACCGTGACCTTCAGCGCATCACCCGGCTTGGCGCCGTCGATGTAGACCGGCCCTGTCACCGGGTTGACGCGCGCCAGGTCGAGCGTGACCAGGTCGGCCGCGGTCGATTCGCGGTGCAGTTGCCCGGACGACGCGTCGACCGTCTCGAAGTGCACCGTCTCGCCCGGTGCGATGCGCAGCTTCGGCTCGAAGGCGTTGTTCCAGCCGTGGTGGATATGCTGGCGGTGGATGGTATGCCGCGGATGCTCGTGCGAGGCCAAGGCGCGCTCCTCAGACCGCGACGGTCAACGCGCCGTCGATCACCAGGTTGGATCCGGAGATGCGGCTGGCCTTCGGGCTGGCGATGAACACCACGCCGTGGGCGACCTCCTCGGCGGTGCCGAAGCGCCCGGTGGGGTTGACTTTCAGCGTCGAGGCGAACAGATCGGGCATGTTCTTCTCGATCGTCTGCCAGATGCCGCCGTCGAAGTAGGTGTTGCCAGGCGACACGCTGTTGACGCGGATGCCCTTGCCGACCAACTGGCGGCTCAGGCCCTTGGCGTAGTGGATCAGCGCGGCCTTGATCGCGCCGTACGAGCCGGCGGCGAAGTCGACCTCGAAGCCCGACACGCTGGAGATCAGCACGATCGATGCGCTGTCGGACTTCTCCAGGTGCGGCACCGCCGCCTGCACGGCGTTGACGGTGTGCATCATGTCGACGCGGAACGACTTCTCCCAGGTGTCGGCGTTGTCGCCCACTGCCAGCCCGCTGACGTTGCACACCAGAACGTCGATGCCGCCCAGCTCCTTGGCGCTGGCGTCGACCCAGCCGGCGAGCGCGGCGCCGTCGGCCACGTCGAGCGCGCGGCCGAAGGCCTTCACGCCCTTGGCCTTGAGCGCCGCCACCGCGGTGCCCACTTCGTCGGCGTTGCGTGCACAGATCGAGACGTTGGCGCCCTCGTCGGCGAACGCCGCGGCGACCGCGCGCCCGATGCCCTTGGTGCCGCCCGTCACGAGCGCGCGTTTGCCTTTGAGGCCGAGGTCCATGAGCGTCTCCTTGCCACGGTGCGAGGGGCAGGCAGTATCGCGCCAACGCCTGCCTGGGCAGATCGTCTTTGACCCTGGTCGCGGCGAGGTCGCCCCGTCGGGCTCGGGCTCTCGACGCCGGCTAGAGATACGTCCAGAGCATCTTCGTCGCCAGCGCGTAGAGCAGCACCGCGAAGACGCGGCGCAGCACCGCCACCGGCATGCGGTGCGCGGTGCGCGCCCCGAAGCGCGCGGTCAGCATGCTGCCGGCCACGATGCCCAGCAGCGCGGGGCCGTGCACGAAGCCCAGCGCGAGCGGCGGCAGGCCCGAGACCTGCAGCCCGCTCGACACGTAGCCGATCGTGCCCACCACCGCCACCGGCACGCCGAGCGCGGCGCCGGTGCCGATGGCGGTCGTCATCGCAACCCCGCAATAGAGCATGAACGGCACGGTCATGAAGGCACCGCCCGCGGACACCAGCCCGCACACCACGCCGATCACCAGCCCGGTCAGCAGCAGGGCCGGCGTGCCGGGCAGGCTGCGCGCCGCGCTCGGCTTGCGTCCGAGCATGATCTGCGTCGCCCCCGCGTAGACGATCGCCGAGAAGGCCAGCGCGAGCGTGCGCTGCGGCACCCAGCCCGACAGCGCGGTGGCCAGCAGCGTGCCCGCCACCATGCCCGGGCCCAGCCGGCGCACCAGCGACCAGTCGACACCACCGAGCGCGTGGTGCGCGCGCACGCTGGCGCTCGACGTGAACATGATCGACGCCATGCCGGTGCCCAGCGCGAGGTGCACGGTGTGGTCGGGCGCGAACTGCTGCGCGGTGAACATCGCGGCCAGGATCGGCACCAGCGTCATGCCGCCGCCGATGCCGAGCAGCCCCGCCAGGAAGCCGACCAGCGAACCGGTCACGAAGTAGCCGAGCATCCAGGCTGTGAACATCGACGCAGTATCGCCTGCGCGTGTCGCCCGGCCTGCGACTACGGCGCGAGCGTCGGCCCGGCCAGGCAGTAGGCGAGCGCGCGGTCGCGCTCGCTGGGCTCGGGCGCCACCTCGTCGGGCGCGTGGTGCGCGCGGAAGGCGGCCAGCGCGCTGTCGAACTGCCGGGTGTCGTAGCCGATCGCGCGCAGCGCGAGCGCAAGGTCGACTCCGGGCGGCGGCTCGGGATACGGCGGGTCGCACCACAGGCCGAAGCCGGCGGCGGCGAGCGTCTTCCACGGAAACAGCGGGCCGGGATCGGCCTTGCGCCGTGGCGCGACGTCGGCGTGCCCGACGAAGTTCGCCGCCGGCAGCCGATAGCGCGTGCGCAAATCCGAGAGCAGAGCGAGCAGCGCGTCGATCTGCGCCTGCGGGTACGGCGTGCGGCCGTCGTTGTCGAGTTCGATGCCGATCGAGTCGGAGTTGACGTCGAGCGACGCGCCCCAGCGCGACTCGCCCGCATGCCACGCCCGCGCGCGCTCGTCGACGAGCTGGATGATGGTGCCGTCGCGCACGATCAGGTAATGCGCGCTCACCGCAGGCGACGCGCGGGTCAGCGTGTGCAGCGCATCGGCCGCGGTCTCGCTGCCGGTGTAGTGGATGACGACGAGGGTCGGCCGGCGCTGGTCGAAGTTGGGCGACGGCTGCCACTGCGCAGGGATCGTGGGGCCCACTGGACGTGCCGCGCAGGCTGCGAGCGCGCAGGCGATCAGCAGTGCCGCCGCGCGCGCGACTGCGCCTGGAGGTGTCGCTGCGCCGCCCGACACGGTATCCGGCAGGTCTTCAGGACGACGGCGCCGTCGCGACGATCCAGACCACCATCGCCAGCGCCGTCAGCGCCAGTGCATAGTTGATCGCCGGGCCGAGCCAGACCGCGTGCCCGCGGGGAATCTCGGGGCCCGAAAGGTCGTGCAGGAAGCGACCGAACTGCCACGCAGCGACCGCAGCGACCACCGCGCCGAGCAGCAGAAAGGCGACCCCGAAGGCGAGCGACAGGTGCCCCTGCAACGGCGGCAGGCGGGCGCCGTCTGCAGCCAACCCGCCGGTGGCCAGGCGCACGAACAGACCGAAGCGCTCGACCACGAAGCCCAGGCCGATCAACGCGATGGCCGTGCGCTGCCAGGCCAGCAGCGTGCGCTCGGCAGCGAAAAACACCCGGGGGTCATTCAAGTACGACACGCGCACCTCGCCAATCGCGCCAAAGCGGGCCGCAGCGATGCTAACCGCTGCGCCGCGGGCTAGACATAGCGCTTGGACAAGCGCCGCCGCCCCGGCACCGCCTTCTGGATCACGACGCCGCGCACGGCCGCGAGGTCGGGCAGCGCCTGTTCGGCGAAGGCCTCGTTCAGCGCGCGCAGCCGCCAGCCCTCGGCGCTGCGGGCGAGCTGCCGAAACACCCATTCTTCGCCGACGCGGGCCAGCACGAAGCTGCCGTCGTGCAGCGCGCCGTCGGGCTCGACGACGATGATGTCGCCGTGGGCGAACTCCGGCAGCATGCTGTCGCCCAGCACGCGCAGCGCGAACGGCTCGCCGCCGTCGCAGCCGGCGTCGTGCCCGGATTCGCTCACACCACCTCGCGCGAGATCTGCTGTGCCGGCACGCCGGCGTCGGTGAGTGCGTCGCCCAGCGGCCCGACGAACTCGCGTGGCCCGGCGAGGTAGAAGTCGCAGTCGACGTCGAACTGGTCGGCGCGGATGGCCTCGAACACCTGCCGCGCGCCGACCGCCGCCTCGGCGTGGTTGAACAGCGCGTATTCGAACGGGTCGAGCGCCTCCGACCACGCGCGGCACTGGTTGGCCTGGAAGTGCCCGTCGGCTCGCGTGGCCAGCCAGAACAGCGACAGCGACGGCGCGCTGTCGAGCGACAACGCATGCTCGATCAGGCTCCTGATCGGCGCGAAGCCGAGATCGCAGGCCGCGAACACCAGCGGGCGTTGGCCGTCGCCGAGCACGAAGTCGCCCACCGGTCCGCGCAGGTTGATGGCATCGCCCGGCTTGATCGTGCCGTCGAACACCAGTCTAGAGAAGGCGTCGTCGGCGTCGCCGTCGATGAAGAAGTGCAGGTTGCGGTCGTCGCACGGGCAACTGGCGATCGGCAGCGTCACGCTCATGTCTTCGCCGGCGCTGCGCAGCGTGCCGGCGTGGCCGAGCGTCACCGCCTGGCCGGCGAGAAAGCGCAGCCGGTGGCTGCGCGGCGTTTGCAGGTGCAGCAGCCGCGTGCGCGGAGCGAGTTCGCGCACCGCGCGCGCCGTCGTCACGACCTGCTGCTCGGGGATGTCGGACGGGCCGGCAGCCTCCAGTGTCTCGACGGTCAGCTCGCTGCTGGCGGCGGTGGTGGCGCACATCAGCGCGTAGCCCTGCTGCTTCTCGACCTCCGACATCGGGTAGTCGAACGGCATGCACTTGACCACCTGCCCCGAGATCACCCGCACCTTGCACATGCCGCAGGTGCCGTTGCCGCAGCCGTAGTTGAGCTTGAGCCCCGCGCGCAGGCCGGCCTGCAGCAGGGTGTCGTGGCCTTCCACCACGAACTGGTGTCCGCTCGGACGCAGCGTCACCTGCGCCGAGACCACTTTGAGCACGTCGTCCATCACGTTCAGCACATCGACCGGTTCGGTGGCCAGCGCCCGCGCCAGCCCGTCGTTCAGCTGGCGTTGCAGTGCGAGCAGCCGGGTGTCGTCGGCGTCGTCGGCGAGCGCCTGATGCAGCGCCTCGCGCAGTTCGAGCACCAGCGCGTGGTAGCGCTGCAGGTGGCGCTGCGCGTCGGCCAGCTCCTGGCCTTGGCGGAACAGCCGCTGCGCCAGCACCTCTTGGCTCGGCAGCAGCCGCTCGCGCACGCGCTGCGCGAAGGCGTCGTCGCGGATGCGCATCACGCGCTCGAACAGGCCCGACTGTTCGACCTCGGTGGCGGGGTACAGCCGCAGCAGCGTATCGGTCGACACCAGGCCGTCGTTCAGCTCGATCTCGCCGCTGCGCACGCGCTGCTGCAGCACGCCGCGCGGCACGCCGACGAGCTGCGCGGCGCGCCAGATCGTCACCCACTGCGCCATGGGGCCTCCGGCACTGCAGGAGCGTCGATGCGGTCGAGGTAGCGCGCGCGCCACAGCAGGCGCGGCGCGGCGGGGTCGTCGGCGAAGCCGCTGCGATCGTGCAGCACGTTGTTGGCCACCAGCCCCATGCCGGGCTCGAGCCGCAGGCGCAGCGTGAACGGGTTGTCGGCCAGAAAGCGCTCGAGGAACGCCACCGCCTCGCGCGTGGCGGCGTCGTCCTTCCAGACGATGCTGCGCGTGCGCGCGGTGTAGCGCATGTGCACGGCGCCGCTCGCGCCGAGCGAGAACACCGGCCCGGCCTGCGCCGCGCGGCCATCGTCGTCGGTGCGCGCGGGGATCGTCATCGCGTCGGGCGCCATCAACGCCTGCAGCCAGCGCGGCGACGCGTCGCGCACGGCGATGTACGCCAGCTCATGGTCGAGCAGCGAGTTGACGCCGCCGCTGGCCGCCGCGCGCACGCAGTGCAGCACCATCGCGTGGATGCGCCTCTCGTCGGGGTGGTAGTAGCCGTCGGTGTGCCACTTGATCGGCCGCGTCGTGTACGGGATGTAGGCGCCGCGCGGCTCGCCGAGGCCGGCGCGCACCGCGATGCTCGACAGCCCGTCGTCGTCGGCCAGCCAGTTGCCGTCGAGGCGGCGCAGGCCGATCTGGCGCGCCAGCGCGAGCACCGCCGGCTTGTCGGCGTCGGCACGGCAGCGATACAGCGCCATGTTCCAGCGCGCGCAACGCTGCAGCAGTGCCTGGCGCTCGTCGGGGGTCAGCGCCAGCGGGTCGCCGATGTCGACCAACAGGTCGGCTGCGCGGCGGGCGGGGTCGGCCAGCTTGCGGTCGCGCCACGCCGCGTAGGCGCGCGGGTCGGCGAGGTCGGGCGCCGGCGCGGGCGAGGTTCGAACGGCCAGCGTGTCCATCAGTCGCCGCTCAGGGTCGTGCGCCGCGCGCTGCGCGGCCGCGACGACAGCAGGTTGTCGAGCGCGCCTTGCATCGTCTGCACGGCCGCAGGCGCCTCGCTGGCCATCACTTGGTCGAGCGCCCAGCGCTGGTCGGGTTGCGGCAGCGTGTCGGCGAGCCGGCTGGCGAAATAGCGCACGAAGCCGAAGTCGGGTGCGAACGACTCGCCGGAGGCGCTCGCGTCGGCGCCGAACTCTGCGTAGTGGCCGTTCAGCTCGTTGACCAGGTCGATGAAGGCGTCGCCGTGCGACAGCCCGTCGGCGCGCGGCCCGATCAGCTCGGCCGCGTTGTCCTGCAAGGTGCGCGCGCCGTGGTGCACCAGCGCCTGGACGAATGCGGCGCGGGTGTCGGGGTCCATGCGTGCGTGCGCGATGCGATCGACCACTGCGATCAGGAACGCCATCGCCTCGCGCTGGAACTCGAAGTACGCGACGCCGGGGTCGATCTGGAAGCCGGCCTTGCGCATCTGCTGCAGCATGTTGTGCGCCGTGCGCCAGACGATGAACGCCGCGGCGCTCGCCTGCTGCTCGGCGCTCTTGGGCGCCCCGCTGCGGAACCAGTGGCTCTTGACTCGCATGACGGTCGGCCCTGGTCGGATCCCGCCGCCTCAGGCGCGCACGGCCGCGGCCGAACGATGCGGCACGAACACGCCACAGCCCAGGCGCCGGTGCGCGCCGAGGCCGTGCTGCTGCACGCGCAGCGAATCGCCCGCCGACAGGCCGTCGAGCATCAGGCTGAAGCCGTCGAGCTGCGTGTCGCGGTGGTGCAGCGCGCCGCGCCGCCCGCAGATCAGGCCCGCGCGCACGCCCAACGCGTCGAGCTCGGCCTGCACGCGCTCGAGGAACACCGCCTCATCGCGCTCGCCGTCGGCCGGCGCGACCACCAACTGGGCGTACAAGGTGCCGTGAGCCAGCAGCTCGCGCTGCGCCGCTGTGCGCAGCCGCACGCAGCAGCCGCCGACATCGAGCGCGGTGCCGGCGAGCGCGGCCACCTCGGCGGCGCGCGCGCGCGGCACGCGCAGCGCGAGCCGCGAGTGCGGCGACAGCAGCGCGCGGTCGCCGGTGCCGGCCACCACCTTGACGCGGTGCACGCCGAGCGCCGGCTCGTCGTCGAGCCACGGCAGGAGCTGCGCCAGCGCCTGCGCAAGCAACTGGCCGTGATCGCGCGGCAGCGCGTCGCCGGCCAGCGCGAACGTCACGTCGATCATTGGGGCGGAGGTGTCCATCGTTTCAATGATCCATTGTGTCGCGCGGCACCTGCGTCACGTGAAGCGCAGACTTCATGCATCGAGCGAGCGAGGCAAAGCCGCGGCCGGGTATGCGCCGGCGCTCGTGCACGGCGGCCAGCCCTGCGGGCTGGCTCCCTTCCGGTGCTCGGTCTCGTGGCCCGCGGCGAAACTCGCTACGCTCACTTCGTTCGCTACGCTCGAACAATCGCCGCGAGTCAGAGGACG
>DASURM010000211.1:0-4483 GCA_036280035.1 Burkholderiaceae bacterium
CGTCCTCTGACTCGCGGCGATTGTTCGAGCGTAGCGAACGAAGTGAGCGTAGCGAGTTTCGCCGCGGGCCACGAGACCGAGCACCGGAAGGGAGCCAGCCCGCAGGGCTGGCCGCCGTGCACGAGCGCCGGCGCATACCCGACCGCGGCTTTGCCTCGCTCGGTGGGAGTAGTACGGTGCTCGGTCGATGCAGCGGGTCGAGAGCTAACAAGAGCGCCTGACATGCACAAGCTCAAGCCTCTCGTCCCCACGCTGTACATCGTGTTCCTGATGCTGCCGATCTACTGGCTCTTGAGCATGTCGTTCAAGACCACCAACGAGATTCTCGGCGGCTTCTCGCTGTGGCCGCAGCAGTTCACGCTCGACAACTACCGCAAGATCGTCACCGACAGCACCTGGTACATGGGCTACGTCAATTCGCTGGCCTACGTGGTGATCAACACCGTGATCTCGGTGACGGTGGCGCTGCCCGCGGCGTACGCGTTCTCGCGCTACCGCTTTCTCGGCGACAAGCACCTGTTCTTCTGGCTGCTGTCCAACCGCATGGCACCGCCGGCGGTGTTCGCGCTGCCGTTCTTCCAGCTCTACTCGTCGCTCGGGCTGTTCGACACCCACATCGCGGTGGCGCTGGCGCACTGCCTGTTCAACATCCCGCTGGCGGTGTGGATCCTCGAGGGCTTCATGTCGGGCGTGCCGCGCGAGCTCGACGAGACCGCGTTCGTCGACGGCTACCCGTTCTGGCGCTTCTTCGTCAAGATCTTCCTGCCGACGATCGTTGCCGGCATCGGGGTGGCGGCGTTCTTCTGCTTCATGTTCAGCTGGGTCGAGCTGCTGCTGGCCAAGACGCTAACGTCGGTGGACGCCAAGCCGATCGCCGCGACGATGACGCGCACCGCCAGCACGTCGGGCTACGAGCTGGGGCTGCTGGCTGCGGCCGGCGCGCTGACCATCGTGCCCGGCGCGATCGTCATCTACTTCGTGCGCAACTACATCGCCAAGGGCTTTGCGCTCGGCCGCGTGTAGGGATCAGGAGCGCGCATGCAACCCAACGTCGGCACCGGACTGAGCTGGATGGCCTGGACGTGGCAGACCGCGGCGTTCTTCGGCGTGATCGCGCTGCTGCTGCTGATCATGGCGGTGTGGGAGTGGCGCGTGCCCGGCGGCGCGCCGCGCCGCGGCGTGCTGGGCCTGCGCACCACGCGCGGCGACCGCCTCTTCATCTCGCTGCTCGCGGCCGGCTACCTGCACCTGTTGTGGCTGGGGCTGGTGCCGGCGCCGGTGTGGGGTGCGACGATCGCGTCGGTGCTGCTGGCGTTGCTGATCTTTCGGTTCGTCTGACGGCGCGACGCCCGAGTCTCACCGCATGGCCGGGTGGATGATCGATACTGCAGCGGCGAATACAGGACTTTGAATGAACACCGATCGTCGCCCGCTCGGCGGGCCGAGGCGCCGCGACGTGCTGGTGCACGGCGCCACCACGCTGGCCGCGGGCCCCTTGCTCGCCGCGGCCGCAACCTCCGCGCCGGCACAGGTCGGTGCGCCGGCTGCGAAGAAGCCCGACGGGCGACCGAACATCGTGTTCGTGTTCACCGACCAGGAGCGCTACTTCCGCCAGTGGCCCGCCGGGTTCAGCCTGCCCGGACACGAGCGGCTGCAGCGCAGCGGCGTCACGTTCACCAATCACTACTGCCCGGCCGTGATGTGCACCTCGTCGCGCGCGGTGCTGATGACGGGCCTGCAGACCGCCGACAACCGCATGTTCGAGAACGCCGACGCGCAGTGGGTGAAGGCCTTGTCGACGACGGTGCCGACCATCGGCCACATGCTGCGCAAGGCGGGCTACTACACCGCCTACAAGGGCAAGTGGCACCTCAACAAGGAGTTCGAGAGCACCGACCCCGACCGCCTCTTCACCACCGAGATGGACGCCTACGGTTTCGCCGACTACGCCTGGCCGGGCGACGTGCTCGCGCACGCGCTGGGCGGCTACAAGTTCGACCACATGATCGCCGGCAGCGCGGTGTCGTGGCTGCGCAACCGCGGGCGACCGCTCAGCGACGAAGGCAAGCCGTGGTCGCTGACCGTCAGCCTCGTGAACCCGCACGACATCATGTACCTGAACACCGATGCGCCTGGGCAGCAGGTGCAGGACACCGGGCATCTGATGATGCACAGCGAGCGCGTGCCCGACCATCCGGACTACCGGCGGCGCTGGAACGCGCCGCTGCCGGCCAGCCTGCGCCAGCCGTTCGGCGAGCCGGGGCGCCCGAAGGCACACGGCGAGTACGACCGCGCGTGGGGCTACACGCTCGGCCACATTGCGCCGGAGGAGGCGCGCTGGCAATCGTTCGGCGACTACTACCTCAACTGCATCCGCGCCGTCGATGCGCAGGTGGCCACGCTGCTGGCCGAGCTCGACGCGCTCAAGCTCAGCGAGCGCACGATCGTCGTCTTCACGTCAGACCACGGCGAGATGGGCGGCGCGCACGGCCTGCGCGGCAAAGGCGCATTCGCCTACGAGGAGAGCCTGCACCTGCCGTTCTACGTGGTGCACCCCGACGTGCGCGGTGGCCAGAGCTGCCGCGCGCTGAGCGGCCACATCGACGTGGCGCCGACGCTGCTCGCACTGGCCGGGGTGGACCGCGCACGGATGGGCGAGTTCGCCGGCCGCGAGCTGCCGGGCAAGGACCTGAGTCCGGCAATCGGCAACGCCGGCGCCAGCGACGTGCACGCGGTGCGCGAGCAGACCCTGTTCACCTTCAGCGGCCTCGCGCAGACCGACGCCGAGCTGATGCGCGTGATCGCCGAGGGCACCGCGGCCGGCAAGGACCAGAAGACGGCGATCCAGGAGGCCGGCTTCAAGCCCGACCTGCGCAAACGCGGCAGCGTGCGCGCCACGTTCGACGGGCGCCACAAGTTCGCGCGCTATTTCTCGCCGCTGCAGCGCCACCGCCCGACGACGATCGACCAGCTCTACCAGCTCAACGACCTCGAGCTGTACGACCTGCGGGAAGACCCCGGCGAGATGAAGAACCTGGCGGCAACGAAAGGCAGCCACGACGCGCTGGTGGCGTCGATGAACGCCAAGCTCAACGCGGCGATGGATGCCGAGTTCGGCAAGGACGACGGCCGCGAAATGCCCGAAGTCGCCGGCATCAACTGGGCGGTGGGTCGCATCGAGTTGTAGTTGCGCCGGGTGCGCCGTGCAGCACTGCGCGCCCGACACGCCGCGGCGAGGCCGTTGTGTGCCGCGACGCGACACGCGCGCGAATAATCGCGCCATGCTTCGCTCGGAGCGCTCGATCGCCGCCGGCTTCACGCTGGTCGAACTGATGGTAGCCGTCGCCGTGGTGGCGATTCTGGCCACGCTGGCGCTGCCCAGCTTCCAGGCACCGATGGTGCGCCAGCAGGTGGTCGACTCCGCCGCGCTGATCAACGTCGCCAAGAACGCCGTGGCCGGCAGCTGGTCTGCGACGCACAAGCTGCCTGCCGATAACGCCGAGGCCGCGCTGCCCGAAGCCGACAAGCTGGTCGGCAACTACGTGTCGTCGGTCCGCGTCGAATCGGGGGCCGTGCACGTCGTGTTCGGCAACCAGGCCAACGGCGCGATCAAGGGGCGGACGCTGAGCTTCCGGCCGGCAGTGGTCGACGCGGCGCCGATGGTGCCGATCGCATGGGTCTGCGGCGGCGCGCCGGTGCCGGGCAACATGAGCGCCAAGGGCGCCGACCGCACCGACGTCGCGGCCAAGTACCTGCCGCTGAATTGCCGCGCCGGTTGACGATGCGTGCCGGTCAGGTGCCGCGCTCGCGCGGCGCGCGGTCCCAGAGTTTCGCCGCGACCGCCTCGCCCCAGAGGTCGACGGTGACCGGCGTGCCCGTGTGTTCGTGCCGCGCGGCCGCGCCGCGCACGTAGCCCAGCCCCGCGCACGCACCGGCGGCGAGGCTCCAGCCCGCCGACGACAGCTCGCCGACCGGGTCGCCGGCGAGATGGACCGGCTCGCCACCCCAGGCGTAGACCGACGGGTCGTCGAACACCACGCTCACCAGCTTCCTGCGCAGCGGTGCATCGCATGCCGCCAGCAGCGCCTCGCGGCCGATGAACGACGCGGGCTTGTCGAGCTTCACCGCGAACGCGAGGCCCGCTTCCCACGGCGTGTCGTCGGGCCCCAACTCGGCACCCCACGCGCGGCGACCGGCTTCGATGCGCAGCGCGTCGATCGCGTAGTAGCCTGCGTCGAGCAGACCGAGATCGGCACCCGCCTCGTGCAGCGCGAGGTAGACATGACGCGCCATCTCGATCGGCACGTACAGCTCGTAGCCCGGGCCGCCGACGTAGCTGATGCGAGCGACGCGCACGCGCGCCAGCCCGACATCGATCTCGCGCGTCCACGAGAACTTCAGCGCCTGCAGGTCGTCGGGGCTGACGCGGCGCATCAGCTCGGTTGCATGCGGCCCCATCACCGACAGCACCGCGGTCATCGCG
>DASURM010000212.1:0-6212 GCA_036280035.1 Burkholderiaceae bacterium
TGCATCGAAGCGGTCAGTCCGGCGCCGGGCCGCCCCAAGCCGGACTGCGCCCCGAAGGCCACGCAGTGGCCCTTCCAGGGCCGACGGGGCGGCGCAGGCGCGAAGCGACCAGCGTGGGGGTCAGCATTCAGCGGTCGCTGAACTTCGGCGCGCGCTTCTCGAGGAACGCCGCGACACCTTCGCGGAAGTCGGCCTGCGCGCTCAGTTCGCTCTGCGCGCGCGCCTCGAGCGACAGCGCCGCGGCGTAGTCGATCATCATCGACTGGTCGATCGTGCGCCGCGTCGCCGCCAGTGCCTTCACCGGCATCGCGGCGAGCTTGCTCGCCAGCGCCATCGTCTGCTCGGCCAGCGCCGCGTCGTCGATGCAACGCCAGATCAGGCCCATGCGCTCGGCGTCTTCGGCGCCGAGCTTGTCGCCGGTCATCGCCAGGCCGATCGCCTTGGCGCGGCCCACCAGCCGCGGCAGCAGCCAGGTGCCGCCGCAGTCGGGAACGAGGCCGATCTTCGAGAACGCCTGGATGAAGACGGCGGACTTGGCGGCGACCACGAGGTCGCAGCCGAGCGCGAAGTTGGCGCCGGCGCCGGCAGCCACGCCGTTGACCATCGCGATCACCGGCACCGGCATCGACGCGATGCGCAGCGCCAGCGGCTTGTAGATGCGCTCGACGACGTCGCCGGTGTCGCGGTTGACCTCGGGGTCGTTGAGGTCCTGCCCCGCGCTGAAAGCCCGGCCGGCGCCGGTGACCACCAGGCAGCGCACGCCCGCGTCGCCGGCCGCGGCATCGAGCGCCGCGCGCAGCTCGCGGTGCATCGCCGAGGTGAAGCTGTTCAGCGCTGCCGGGCGGTTGAGCGTCAGCTTGCGCACCGCGCCGACGGTCTCGATCAGGACGAGCGGTTCAGCCATGGTGACCTCGTTGAAGGAGAGCGTTCAGTTCCAGACTTCGCGCGCGGTCTGCACCACCAGCTCGAGCTTGCGCCGCTGGTCTTCCACCGCGATGTTGTTGCCGTGCACCGTGCTCGAGAAGCCGCACTGCGGCGACAGGCACAACTGCTCGAGCGGCGCGTGCTTCGACGCCTCGTCGATGCGGCGCTTGAGGTCGTCCTTCTTCTCGAGCTGGCCGAACTTGGTGGTGACGAGCCCGAGCACGACGGTCTTGCCTGGCTTCAGGAAGCGCAGCGGACGGAAGTCGCCCGAGCGGTCGTCGTCGTACTCCATGAAGTAGGCGTCGAGGTTCATCTCCGACAGCAGCGCCTCGGCCACCGGCTCGTAGTTCCCCTGCGCGGCGAAGGTGCTCTTGAAGTTGCCGCGGCACAGATGCATCGCCAGCGTCATGCCCTTGGGCTTGAGCGCGACCACCTTGTTGATGAACCACGCGTAGCGATGCGGCAGCTCGTTGGGGTCGTCACCGCGCGCGCGCGCCGCGGCGCGCATCTTCTCGTCGCACAGGTAGGCCATGTTGGTGTCGTCCATCTGCACGTAGCTGCAGCCGGCGTCGGCCAGCGAGCGCAGCTCGTCGCCGTAGGCGCGCGCGACGTCGTCGTAGAAGACGGGGTCCAGCTCGGGGTAGGCCTCCTTGCTGATGCCCGCCCTGCCGCCACGGAAGTGCAGCATCGTCGGCGACGGGATCGTCACCTTCGGCGTCAGGCCGGCGCGGCCGAGCTTGGCGACCTCGCCCTTCAGGTACTCGAAGTCGGCGAGCTGGATCTGCTTGGCATGGCGCACCTTGTCGATGACGCGGATCGCCGGCGGCGCCAGCTCCTCGGTGCCGTCGGGCTTCTTGACGGTGACCGGGATGTCGGTCTTCACGCCGCCCAACTGTTCGAGGAAGTCGAGATGGAAGTAGGTGCGGCGGAACTCGCCGTCGGTGATCGACTGCAGACCGACATCGGCTTGGAGCTCGACGATCTCGGCGATCGCCCGGTCTTCCACCACGCGCAGCTCGGCGGCGCCGATCTCGCCCTTGGCCTTGCGCTCGCGCGCCTGCAGCAGGTAGGTCGGGCGCAGGAAGCTGCCGACGTGGTCGGCGCGAAACGGCGGGGTCGTGCGGGCGGTCATGCTGGGTTCTCCTGCATCGAGAAGGGTCGGCCCGATCATAGGCCTGCGCCACGCGAGGCGACGCCGAGCCACTGATCGAGCGGGGTCGGGTCGGCCAGCAGCGGCGCACTGCGCTCGCGCAGCACGATGCCGCCGCGATCGAGCACGATCGCGTCGTCGGTCACCTGCAGCACCATCTGCGGATGCTGTTCGACGACGATCGACGACAACCCCTGCTCGCGCGCGACGCGGCCGATCGCCGCCAGCAGCTCGGCCACGATCAGCGGCGCCAGCCCTTCGAGCGGCTCGTCGAGCAGCAGCAGCCGAGGGTTGAGCACCAGCGCGCGGCCGAACGCGAGCATCTGCTGCTCGCCGCCGGAGAGCTGCGTGCCGAGGTTGCGCCGGCGTTCGGCCAGCCGCGGGAACAGCTCGAACACGCGCTGCGCCGACCACGGCCCGGGACGCGCCACCGCGGTGAGGTTCTCCTCGACGGTGAGCGACTTGAAGATGTTGCGCTCCTGCGGCACCCAGCCGACCCCGGCGCCCGCGCGCTCGTGCGACGGCAGCGCGTGGATCTCGCGACCCGCGAGCACGATGCGCCCGGCGTGGCGCCGCGCCGCGCCCGCCAGCGTGTCGATCAGCGTGGTCTTGCCGGTGCCGTTGCGGCCGAGCAGCGCGAGCGAGCGGCCCGCATCGAGCGCGAAGCTCACGTCGCTCAGCACCACGGCCTCGCCGTGGCCGCAGGTCAGGCCTTCGACCTCGAGCAGGCGCTCAGCCATGCGCCGCTCCCGCCGCCGCCGACTCGCCGAGGTACACCGCGCGCACCCGCGGGTCGGCCGCGATCGCCTCGGGCGTGCCTTCGGTCAGCACCGCGCCGTTGACCAGCACCGTGATGCGGCGCGCGAAGCTGAACACCAGATCCATGTCGTGCTCGATCAGCAGCACCGACACGTCGGCCGGCAGCGCCGCGACGGTGTCGAGGATGTCCTGGCGCTCGCTGGCCGGCACGCCGGCCGCCGGCTCGTCGAGCAGCAGCACGCGCGGCTCGAGCGCCAGCGCGAGGCCGATCTCGAGCAGACGCCGCTTGCCGTACGGCAATTCGCGCGTCGGCCGGTCGGCGTGCTCGGCGAGGTGCAACCGCCCGAGCAGCCGCTCGCTCTCGGTGGCGATGGCCGCGTCGCGGCCGACCGGTTGCCACCAGCGCCACGTCGCTCCGGCGCGGCTGCCCACCGCCAGCGCCAGGCTCTGCAGCGGCGTCAACGACGCGAACAACTGGTTGATCTGGAACGTGCGCACCAGCCCGAGCGCGACGCGCGCATGCGGCGCCATCGCCGTGATGTCGCGCCCGGCGAGCACCACCCGCCCCGAGGTCGGCGCCGCGACCCCGGTGAGCAGATTGATCAACGTGGTCTTGCCCGCGCCGTTGGGCCCGATCAACGCATGGCGCGCACCGCGCTCGACCGCGAGCGACACATCCTCGGTGGCCGTGATGCCCCCGAACCGCTTGACCAGCGACTGGGTCTGGAGCACGACTTCGGTCATAGGCGGGACGTCAGGCGATCTGCAAGGCTCATCTTCCAAACCACCGCCACGGCTTGAACAAGCGCTCGCGCCCGACCAGCATCAGCACCACGAGGAACAAGCCGATCCAGAACGTCCAGTACTGCGTCGTGAAGCCCGACAGGATGTCGTGCAGCACGCGATACCCGATGGCGCCGAGCAGCGCGCCCCACAGCCAGCCGGCGCCGCCGATCACCACCGCCAGCATCACGTCGGCGCTGCGGTGGAATTCGAGCACGTCGAGCGAGACGAAGCCGATCGTCTGCGTCAGCAGCGCGCCCGCCGCGCCGGCGAGCGCCGCCCCCACGGTGTAGACCACCTCCAGGCGGGCGGGCACCGCGAGCCCGATCGCGCTCGCGCGCAGGCGGTTGTCGCGCAACGCCTGCAACGACACGCCGAGCGGCGAGTGCACGAAGCGGCGCGCCAGCAGGAAGGCAGCGAACAGCACCACCAGCGAATAGATCGCGGCCACCTGGCCGGCGAGGTCGAACTCGAAGCGACCGAGCAGCGGGCCGATCACCAGGCCCTGCATGCCGTCGACGCCGCCGGTGATGTGCTCGAACTTGTTGGCCAGCTCGAGCAGCACCAGCGCGATGCCCATCGTCACCATCAGCCGCGTGAGGTCGGTGCCGCGAACGATCAACGGGCTGGTCAGCGCGCCCAGCAGCGTGCCGGCGGCGATGCCCACCGCCAGGCCCACCAGCGGATCGGGCATCACGTGCTTGGCGAACAGCGCCGCGCCGTACGCACCGGCGCCGAAGTACGCCGCGTGACCGAGCGAGACGATGCCGGCGTAGCCGAGGATGAGATCGAGCGACAGCGCGAACAGCGCGAAGATCGCCACCTCGTTGATCAGCGCCGCGTGCTGCCGAACCACGAACGGCGACGCCGCGAGCGCCAGCCAGGCGATGACCTCCCACGCGCGCCAGCGCGACGGCGCCAGCAGGCGCGCCGCGGCCGAGGCTTCGGCGCGGCCGATCATCGAGCCCCCTTTGCACTCACCCTTCGGAGCGGCCGCGCGGCGCTCATCGAGCCCCCTGCCGCGAAAACAGGCCGTGCGGGCGCCACAGCAGGAACGCGATCATCAGCACGTAGACCATGAACGCGCCGAGCTTGGGCACGTAGTACTTGCCCATCACGTCGGCGATGCCCAGCAGCAGCGCGGCCAGCAGCGGGCCGGTGATCGAGCTGGTGCCGCCGACCGCGCAGACGATCAGAAAGTACACCATGAACTTCAGCGGAAACGTGGGGTCGAGCCCGAGGATGTCGGCGCCCAGCGCACCGCCCAGCCCCGCCAGCCCCGAGCCGACCGCGAAAGTGACCAGGAACACGCGGTTCACCGGGATACCGAGGCCGGCGGCGACGCGCGGGTCGTCGACCGCCGCGCGCAGGCGGCTGCCGAAGCGGGTGCGGTTCAGGGTCGCCTGCAGGCCGAACGCCAGCGCGACGCAGATCGCGATGATGAACAGTCGGTACGCGCCCATGCCGAGCCGCCAGGGGCCGCTGCCGAACTCGAAGCGCCCGCGCAGCCACTCGGGCAGCTGCACCGTCTGCGGCGACGGGCCGACCAGAAAATCCACTGCCGCCACCGACATGAACGCGAGGCCGATCGAGAACAGCACCTGATCGAGATGCGGCTTGCCGTACATCGGCCGGTACAGCGTGCGCTCGGCCAGCGCGCCCGCGGCCGCGGTGAGCACGAAGGCCACCGGCAGGCACGCCAGGAACGGCCAGCCCTCGCGCTGCATCAACACGATCAGGATGTAGCCGCCGGCCATCGCGAACGCGCCGTGCGCGAGGTTGATGAAGTTCATCAACCCCATCGTCACCGCCAGGCCCAGGGCGAGGATGAACAGCAGCATCCCGTAGGCGACGCCGTCGAACAGCAGGGTCAGCATGGGTCGAAGGCGTTCTCGACGGCGAAGGACGGCTGCAGGCTACAAACGAAGAGCCGGCTGCAAGTCAGCCGGCTCCGATCTGACGCGGCGCGCTACTTGAGTTTTCCGGGATCCTTGACCGCCTTCAGCGTGTCGAACTCGACGTTCCACAGTTGCCCGTTGACGCGCTCGACCTTGCGGATGTAGATGTCCTGCACGATGTCGCGAGTCTGCGCGTCGATCAGCACCGGCCCGCGCGGGCTCTCGAACACCTGGCCCTTCATCGCGTCGAGCAGCGCCTGACCGCCCTTGCCCTTGGTGGCGTTGAGCGCGTTGTAGATCACGCGCATGCCGTCGTAGCCGCCCACCGCCATGAAGTTGGGGCGGAACTTGTCGGCCTTCTCGAACGCCTGCACGAACTGCTTGTTGGCCGCGCTCGGATGCGCCGCCGAATAGTGGTGCGAGGTGATGACGCCCAGCGCCACGTCGCCCATGTCGTTAAGCTGGTCGTCGTCGGTCACGTCGCCGGTGGCGATCAGCTTGATGCCGGCCTTGTCGAGCCCGCGCTCGCCGAACTGCTTCATGAACTGCGCGCCCTGCCCCGACGGCAGGAACACGAACAGCGCATCGGGCTTGAGGTCGCGCACCTTCTGCAGCACCGGAGCGAAGTCGGGGCTGCGCAGCGGCGTGCGCAGCTTGTCGAGCATCTGGCCGCCATCGAGGCGGAACTGGCTGTCGAA
>DASURM010000213.1:0-5439 GCA_036280035.1 Burkholderiaceae bacterium
AGCCTCGACCCGTACATGCGCGCTCGCATGAACGACAGCAAGAGCTACGCCCAGCCGCAGGCGCTGAACGCGGTGATGATCGGCGGCACCGCCGGCGAGGTGGTGGAGTCGCGACACGCCGGCTACGAGCCGGGCGACGCCGTGGTCGGCAGCGGTGGCTGGCAGCAGTATTCGGTGGCCGCCGCTACGCAGCCGGGGGCGCTGCGCAAGATCGACACCAGCCGCGTGCCGATGTCGGCGTACCTCGGGGCGGTGGGCATGCCCGGCGTCACTGCGTGGGTGGGCTTGAACAAGTTCATCGAGGCCAAGGAGGGCGAGACCATCGTGGTCAGTGCCGCAAGCGGCGCGGTCGGCAGCGTCGTCGGCCAGCTCGCCAAGGCGCGAGGGTGCCGCGCGGTGGGCATCGCCGGCGGCGCCGACAAGTGTGGCTACGTCATCGACGAACTCGGCTTCGACGCCTGCATCGACTACAAGGCGCTCGCCGGCACCGACGCCATCGCCGCGGCGCTGGCGCAGGCGTGCCCCAAAGGCATCGACGGCGATTTCGAGAACGTCGGCGGCGCGATTCTCGATGCGGTGATGCGCAACGCCAATGCGTTCTCGCGCATCGCGATGTGCGGCATGATCTCCGGCTACAACGGCGCACCGATCCCGATGGCCGCGCCGCAACTGATCCTGATGAACCGCATGAGGGTGCAGGGGTTCATCGTCAGCGAGCACATGCCGCTGTGGCCGCAGGCGCTGGCCGAACTGGGCGAGCGCGTCGCCAAGGGCACGCTGAAGTACCGCGAGACGATCGCGCAAGGGCTGGAGAGCGCGCCCGAGGCGTTCATCGGGCTGCTGAAGGGTCGCAACTTCGGCAAGCAACTGGTCAAGCTGGTCTGAATGCCGCTGGCGTGGACCTGGCAGCGCTTCGATGAGCTCGGAGTCGACGGCGTCTACGACATGCTGGCGCTGCGCGCCAGCGTATTCGTGCTCGAGCAGGGGCCGTTCCTCGATCCCGACGGCGCCGACCGATCGGCCTGGCATTTGCTCGGGCGCAAAGCCGGCGGCGAGTTGCTGGCCTATCTTCGCGTGCTAGATCCCGGGGTGAAGTACGACGAGGTGTCGATCGGGCGGGTGGTGGTCGCTGCTGCGCTGCGCGGGCAGGGCGTCGGCCACGGGCTGATGCGCGAGGGGCTGGCGCGTTGCGCGCAGGCGTGGCCGGGCCGCGCGATCCGCATCAGCGCGCAGGCTCGCCTGCAGCGCTTCTACCGAGAGCACGGCTTCGAAACCGTGTCGGACGAGTACCTCGAGGACGACATGCCTCATGTGCAGATGCGAAGGAGCGGGTCATGAGCCAGACGCACGAAGTCACCAACCAGAGCACGCCGTTCGCCGACGTCAACCTGTTCGACAGCGATCGCGGGCTGCGCGACGCGCTGCGCTTCAACGCGCCGCAGTTCGACACCGCGGCGCTGTCGGCGCTCGGTGCCGAAGCGGGGTCGGCGGCGACGGTGGAGCATGCGCGGCTGGCCAACGTGCACACCCCCGAACTGCGCACATTCGACCGCTTCGGCCACCGCATCGACCAGGTTGAGTTTCATCCGAGCTACCACGTGCTGCTCGGCGGCGCGTTGCGACACGGTCTGCACGGCGCACCGTGGTCGCGCGGGCCCGGCGCACACATCGAGCGCGCCGCGGGCTTCATCGTGTGGACGCAGGCCGAGCCTTCGGTGCTGTGCCCGGTGTCGATGAGCTACGCGGTGACGCCGGCGCTGCGCGCCAACGCGCCGCTGTACGACGCCTGGCAAGCTCGCATCGCCGGCACGCAGTACGACCCGCGCTTCGTGCCGATGACGCAAAAGGCCGCGGTCACGCTCGGCATGGGCATGACCGAGAAGCAGGGCGGCTCCGACGTGCGCGCCAACACCACGCGCGCCGAACCCGACGGCCGCGACGCCTGGGGCGAGCGCGTGCGCATCACCGGCCACAAGTGGTTCATGTCGGCACCGATGTGCGACGCCTTCCTGGTGCTGGCGCAAGCCGCGGGTGGGCTCAGTTGCTACTTCATGCCGCGCTGGCTGCCCGAAGGCACGCCCAACGTGCTGCGCATCGAGCGGTTGAAGGACAAGCTCGGCAACAAGGCCAACGCCAGCAGCGAAGTCGAGTTCGACGGCTCGGTGGCGTGGCGGGTCGGCGACGAGGGCCGCGGCGTGCCGCAGATCCTGGCGATGGGCGCGATCACGCGGCTCGATTGCGCGCTCGGCACCTCGGGCCTGATGCGCCAGGCGCTGGCGCTGGCGCTGCACCACTGCGCTGAGCGGCGCGCGTTCGGCAAGCGACTGATCGACCAGCCGGCGATGAAGAACGTGCTGGCCGACCTCGCCCTCGAGAGCGAGGCCGCCACCGCGCTGGCGCTGCGGCTGGCGCGCTCGCTCGACCGCAGCGAGAACGGCCAGGATGCCAGCGGCCACGAGGCGCTGATCCGCCGCGTGCTGACGCCGATCGGCAAGTTCTGGATCTGCAAGCGCGGCAGCCTGTTCGCGCAGGAGGCGATGGAGTGCCTCGGCGGCAACGGCTACGTCGAAGAGAACGGTGAGGGTGTGATGGCGCGCCTCTACCGCGAGATGCCGGTCAACTCGATCTGGGAAGGGGCGGGCAACATCCAGGCGATCGATCTGCTGCGTGCGCTGCGCACCGGCCCGGCGACCGACGCGCTGATGCACGAATTGAGGCCGGCGCGCGGCGCGAGTGCGGCGCTCGATCGGTTGGCCGACAGCCTGCCGGCCCGGGTCGACGGCACCACCGACGAAGCCGACGCGCGCCGCCTGGCGCGCGACGTGGCCCTTGCCGTGCAGGCGGCATTGCTCAAGCAACATGCACCGGCCGAGGTGTTCGATACCTTCTGCGCCTCGCGGCTCGGCGAGGCCTTGGGCGGCGGCGGGGCGTTCGGTCTGTTGCCCGCCAGTGCGCCCATGGATGCGCTGATCGCGCGCGCGATGCCGCGCTGAGGCCATCGGCGAGTTCGCCGATGGCCTGTACCATGCGGCGGGCACAACCGCAGGGAGGTCGATCGTGTGCATGCCGAAGGTTTCGTCGACTTGGTGGCAGCGGGCGTGCAAGGTGGTGCTGCCGCCGGCCGTGCTGGCAGCCGCGATCGCGGCGCCGGCCGCCGCTCAGGGTATCTACCCGGGCGGTCCGTCGAACGATGGCTACAAGTTGCCGGGCGGGTTCGAGCCAGTGGTGCATCTACGCACCTACTACTTCGATCAGGAGAGCACCAGTGGGGCGCCCAGCGAAGCGTGGGCGCTCGGTGGCTGGGCCGGGCTGCGTGGCCCATGGTGGGGCGACGTGGTGCAACTCGGCCTCGTGGGCTACACGTCGCAGCGGCTCTATGGCCCAGACGGCAAGGGCGGCACGCGGTTGCTGACTCCCACCCAGGGTTCGATCACGGTGCTCGGCGAGGCCTTCGCCGCGCTTCGATTCGCCGGCCAGACATTCACCGGGTACCGCCAGCTGCTGAACCGGCCGTTCATCAATCCGCAAGACAATCGCATGGTGCCCAACACCGTCGAGGGCTACACGCTGGCGGGCGGCAGCGGCCCGCTCTCCTACGTCGGCGGCTACCTGACGAAGATCAAGCTGCGCGACACCGACAGCTTCCGCTGGATGTCCGAGGTCGCCGGCGGCACCGGCGATCACGAGGGCGTGGTCTTCGCCGGCGCGACCTATCGCTTCGACAAGGCGGGCTACGTGCGCATCGACGAGCAGTACGGCGTCGACGTCTTCAATTCGTTCTACGCCGACGTGCGCTATCCGATCGCCCTCGACGATCAGACCGGGCTCGTGCTCGGGGCACAGTACTACCCGCAGACGGCGGTGGGCGACAAGCAGATCGGCTCGTTCTCCACCTGGGGCTATGGCCTGCAGGCGGCGCTCAGCCGGGGTCCGTTCGGCGCCCAACTGTATTGGACGCAGACCGGCAGCGGGCGCGACACGCTGAACCCGTTCGGCGACCATCCTTCGTACCTCAACCTGATGCAGGTGGCGTTCAACACCGCCGGCGAGAAGGCGTGGGGCATCGGCGGCAACGTCGACTTCGGCGCCCTCGGCGCCCCGGGCTTCAGCGCTGCGCTGGTCTATGCCAGCGGCAACGATCGCGCCAACTTCACGACCGGGGCGCCGCTGGCCGACCGCGATGAAACCAACATCCGGTTCGACTACGCCTTCCCCAAGAGCTCGGTGCTCACCGGGCTGGTCGCCACGCTGCGCTATTCGTGGCTGCACCTGGACGGCGCGGCGCAGACCGGCACGCAGCTACGCGCATACCTGAACTACGACGTCCGATTCTGAAGCGTCGAGCATTCCCCGTCGCACTTCGCGATGCCTGGACTAAAATGCCGCCACGTGCAATCCACAAGGGCTGAGAAGGGCACCATGGTTATGACACCGCGAACGACCGGCACCGATGCCCGTTCGGTCGCGCGCGCTCGTCCTCAGTAGCTCATCCAGATCCATCACGAAGCGCGGCGCGAGCCGCGTTTTTTTTGGTTCCGGATCACATCGCTACGCGATAGAGCCTTCACCGCAGCGCAAGCGCTGTTGCCAGCAGGAATACAAGCCATGATCACGATCACGCTACCCGATGGCTCCCACCGCGAGTTTGCGCAGGCGCCGACCGTGGGCGATGTGGCCGCCGCAATCGGCCCGGGGCTGGCCAAGGCTGCGCTCGCCGGGCGGGTGGGTCGAGGGCAGCAGGCCAGGCTGGTCGACCTCGGCCACCGCGTCGCCAGCGACGACGCACTGGCCATCGTCACCGACAAGGATCCCGAGGGCCTGGAGATCCTGCGCCACTCGACGGCGCACCTGCTCGCCTACGCGGTGAAGGAGCTGTTTCCCGACGCGCAGGTGACGATCGGCCCGGTGATCGAGAACGGCTTCTACTACGACTTCGCCTACAAGCGCCCGTTCACGCCGGAAGACCTGGCCGCGATCGAGCAGCGCATGGCCGAACTCGCCGCCAAGAACGAGCCCGTCGTGCGTCGCGTCCTGCCGCGCGACGAGGCCGTGGCGTACTTCAAGTCGCTCGGCGAGCACTACAAGGCCGAGATCATCGGCAGCATCCCCGCCGGCGAGGAGGTGTCGCTGTACCGCGAGGGTGGCTTCGAAGACCTGTGCCGCGGGCCGCACGTGCCGAGCACTGGACGGCTAAAGCACTTCAAGCTGATGAAGGTGGCCGGCGCGTACTGGCGCGGCGACCAGCAGAACGAACAACTGCAGCGCATCTACGGCACGGCGTGGGCCACCAAGGACGAGCTGCAGGCCTACCTGCGCATGCTCGAAGAGGCCGAGAAGCGCGACCACCGCAGGCTCGGGCGCGAACTCGACCTGTTCCACATGGACGAGCACTCGCCGGGGCTGGTGTTCTGGCATCCCAACGGCTGGGTCATCTGGCAG
>DASURM010000214.1:0-6563 GCA_036280035.1 Burkholderiaceae bacterium
TGCGCCGCCGCACCCAGCTGCTGGCGCTGCACCTGGCCCTGGATCAACTGGCCGAAGATGTCCGCCTGGGTCATCAGCGTCTGCTCGGGCCCCGGGTCGAAGCCGCGACCGATCGACGCCTTGTAGAGCAGCGCGTCCTCGCTCGACCCTAACCCGGTCGACGCCCAACCCAGTTGCACGGTGGCGGCCAGACCGAGTGCGAAGAACTCCGGCCGACCGATCAGGTTGCGGTTCATCTGGCGGTCGAAGCGGTCCTCGACGAGTTCGTAGCGAACGAACGGCCCCACCAGAGTCTGATCGGTCGGCAGCCGCGCCGGCGCGACCAGGCCGGGCTCCGTCGCGTAGGCGTCGTCGCTGGCGCTGACGCCGAGCGAGATGCGATTCACCCAGCCATCGATCAGGCCTGCCGACCAGCCGCCGAACGCCTCGCCCAGGCGCTGCTGGTGACGGTACTGGCTCACGATGTTGCTGGCGTTGTAGATGGAATCGATGCGGTCGAACTTCGATGCCGAGACGCCGGCGGCCCAGCGGGCGTCCAGCGAGTAGAACGGCCGGACGACCGACAGCGCATCGCTGCTGCCGTCGCTGTTGGTGGCGTGGCTGAGCCTCACCGACGCCAGGGTGCCGAAGGCGCGTTCGTTGGCGAACAGGAAGGCGTTGCTGGATCGATCGACGTCGTTGGAGCGGCCAAGACTCAAGGTCGTACCGGTGCCCAGCAGATTGCGGTCGGTGACCTCGAATCCGCTGGTGTTGGCGCCCCCCGAGCGACCGGCGCGGAGGCCGAAATCCAGCGACCAGGTGTCGCGCGTGACGACCTCGACGTCGACCACGCCGTCGTGGTAGGCGATCGGCCGCAAGTGCACGTCGTACAGGTAGTTGTTGCTGCGCAGGTTGCGCTCGGTCTCTTCGATCACCCGCACCGATACGGAGTCGCCGGGCTTGAACAGCAGCGCGCGCCGGATCACGCTGGGCCGCGTGGAGATATGCAGTGCGTTGGCCCACCTGAAGAGCAGATAGTCTTCCTCGGGACTCGCGGTATCGAACACATCCTCGGCGGCGATGCGGATCTCGCCGATCACCGCGCCCGCGGCCTCGAGCTCGGCCCATGACGGCAACGGCGAAGCGACAGGGTCCGCCCCCGCCACGCCGTGCGCGGACAGCGCCATCGCCATCGCCACGGTGCGCAGGCCGGCGGCGGCCAGCAGGCAGATCCGATGGCCCCAGCCACCGAACGCCGCCGCGAAGCGCGGCGGGCGCAACCAGGCTGCAAGGATGTGACGCACCAACTGGGTTCGAACTCCGACTGCCGCATCCTCCGTGCGCACGAGCAACGGCGCAAGCGCACTGGCCAGCAGCGCGTGTCATTTGTGCAAGTCGTCCTGCGTGCGGGTCGCGTCGCACCGCCTTCGCGTACAATGCAGCGTCTTGCCGCGGTTGCTCACCAACGCGGCATCTGTCGACTGACGCGGCCGCGGCATCACACTTGCCGCCTGCCGAGCCCCCGCGGTCGGGCCTCAACCGATCCCTCACGGTAGTCAGCGACTCCACGCGGCGAGCTGTTCGTCCCGGTCGTTTGCCGAAGCTTTCGCCCGACCGGGCCTTGGTGCCGCCATCGCGGCGGCTGTTGTTCATGACCACCACCCACGAACCTTCCATCGTGGTGGGCAAGTTCGTTGTCTCACCACTCGTTACCGCCACCGACTCGGGCCGCTATGCGGCGTCGGTGGTCATTCGCAGCGGCAAAGGCAGTGCATCGCACCATCGAGTGCTGCGCTTCGTGCCGCGTTTCCACTCGCGCGACAGTGCGCGGCGCTATGCCGTGGACCACGGCATCGCCCACGCGTCGGCGCTTGCTCAACGGGAGGCCTGATGGCCAAGGAAGAACTGATCGAGATGCGCGGCAAGGTCGACGAAGTGCTGCCCGATTCGCGCTTTCGCGTGACGCTGGACAACGGGCATTCGCTGGTGGCGTACACGTCGGGGCGCATGCGCAGGCATTCCATCCGCATCCTGGCAGGCGACCAGGTGTCGCTCGAGCTGTCGCCCTACGACCTGAGCAAGGGTCGCATCACGTTTCGCCACCTCGAGCCGCGCGCCAGCGGACCGAGGCCAGCGGTGCGGCGCAGTTTTCGTTGAATGCGCGAGTGGCGAGCGTGCTCGCTGCCCGTGCCTTCGCGCCGCGAGCCGCCACGGCCTGCGTGCGCGCCAATCGTTGAAAGGAGCCCTCCGTGGGCAACAAGCTTTACGTCGGCAACCTCGCCTACTCGATGACCGACGAGTCCCTGCAACAACACTTCGCCGAATTCGGCAGCGTGCTGTCCGCCAAGGTCATGATCGACCGCGACAGCGGCCGCTCCAAGGGCTTCGGCTTCGTCGAGATGGGCACCGCCGACGAGGCACAGGCGGCGATCCGCGGGCTCAACGGCAAGTCGATCGAAGGCCGTGGCATCGTGGTCAATGAGGCACGCCCCAAGGAGTCGAGCGGTTCCGGGGGTGGTGGCCAGCGCCGCGATTCGGGTTACCGTGGCGGCCGGCGCGGGTACTGAAGAATCGCGGGCCTTGCGCGGCCCGCCTCCGCAAGGGGCCGCGTTGCTCGACGCTCAATCGTCGCGTGGCGAGCCGATTTGCGTCACGCAGCGGCGATGGCGTTCGTCGACCCGCCTGGCGAACCATTCGGTGGTCAGCTTGCGCGTGAACTTGGGGCTGTGCAGATCGATGCGCGGCACCTGCGCGCGCGGCAAGTTGCGCCGGTCGAGCCGCTCGGCATACGCGAACACGCGCTGGTAAAGCTCGGTCTTCTCGAAGCCGGGGCCTTCGCCGTTCGCGAGGTCGCGGCGGATCGCCGACTCGCTCAGCCCGAGGCGGCCGGCCAGAGTCGCCGCGGCGCGTTCGGTCTCGCCGCGCGGCGCGCCCGCTGCGCCCGGGAGCAGGTCGCCGTCGAGCGCCACCGGCAACCCCGACGCGATGCCCAGCGCGTACTGGAACCCGGCGTTGCGGCTGGCGTAGCGTCCGGCGTTGAAGTCGGCAAAGCGATACAGCAGCTTGTCGTAGAAGGGCGCGTCGTACGCCAGCAGGTGCGCGGTGCCGAAGTACAGCCCGCCACGGCGCGAGAACACCTCGTGTCGCACCGAGTCGCGCATCGGGTACGGATAGGGCCGCTCCTTGGCCTGCGTCTCGGCGAACGCGATGCTCACTTGCATCGGGCCGCCGGTGCGCACCGGGTTGCGGCTGGCGAAGAAAGTCTTGCCCAGCGGCACCATGCCGATGAAGTCTTCGAAGATCTCGCTCAGCTGGCGCTCGGTCTTGGCGTTGTCGATGCGTTCGGCGTAGCTGCGTCCGTCCGGAGACTTCAGCCCCAGCGCTGTACGCGCAGCCAACCTGGGTACGCCGGCGCTGTCGGCGCGGCGATCGATCTCCTGCCACGCGATGGAAGGTAAGCCGGGCACCGCCGGATCGGCCCGGAAGCTCGACTCCTGTTCGGTGATGGCGATCACCGCGCACAGGTTCTCCGGCGTCGACGGCAGCTCGAGCGCCGCCAGCGCGGCGTGGATATCGCGCGCCCAGCCGCCCTTGTCGGCGGTGCTCGCGGGCAACGCTCGTTGGATGGCTGCACGCGCCTCCGTGGGCCCGTAGCCGGCGGGCTCGGCCATGCGGCCAGGCTGTGCACAGCCGGCGAGCAGCGCGGCGGCGACCGCGGCGAGAGCCACCGAGGCACAAGGCGATGCCGGCAGGCGATGACGCGACGACATGGCGTCGAGTATCCCTTGCGCGCACGCTCCTAGACGCGATCGATCGCCTGCGCAAGCTGCTGCAGCAGCTGCCTCAACTGCGGCCCGGAGTGCTCCAGCTCGGCGCGGTGCCGGTCGGCCAGGCGGTCGAGCACGCGCGAGCCCTTGGCCGTGAGCCGCAGCTCGACCTTGCGGCGGTCGTCGCTGGCGGCCTTGCGCAGCAGCAAGCCCTGGTCGACCAGGCGGTCGACCAGCCCGACCGCGCTGTTGTGCTTGATCAACAGCTGCCGCGCCAACTCGTTGATCGTCATCTGCTGCGACGGTGGGTTGGCCCGCACGACGAGCAGCGCTTGGTAATGCTGCCCCGTCAACCCGGCTGCAGTTGCCGCCGCCTCGCTGAAGTTGAGGAACCGACGCAGCGCATGGCGAAACGCCGCCAGCGCGGCGTAGTCGTGGTCGTCGAGCGGGGCGCCGGTGTGCTTGGCGCGTGCCGGTTCGTCGGTTGCGGGCATGCACGCTCCCTCGGGCGCCACCATCATGGCGGAACGGCAATGGCGCGCACCGTGCAGTATATCGTGTTGCGATGTAATATTGATCCAGACGCGACAGACCAGAGGAGACCCACGATGTCGATCGAACTGCCTCGGCTTCCCTATGCGCACGATGCGCTCGAGCCGTTCATCTCCGCCACCACGCTGCAGACCCACCACGGCAAGCACCACCGCGCCTATGTCGACAAGGTGAACGGCTTCATTGCCGGCACGCCGCTGGCCGATGCGACGCTCGAAGCCATCGTCGCGCAGTCCGCACAGCGCAAGGCCAGCGAGCCCGCCATGGTTGCGCTCTTCAACAACGCCGCGCAGGCGTGGAACCACGGCTTCTACTGGCTGTCGATGCGCCCGCCGGGCACGTCGGGCCCGAAGGGCGCGCTGGAGTCGCGCGTGCGCGCCGACTTCGGCGGGCTGCCCGCGCTGCGCGATGCGCTGAAGGCGGCGGCCACCGGCCACTTCGGCAGCGGCTGGGCCTGGCTGGTGGCCGACGGCGCCGCGCTGAAGGTGATCTCCACCCCCAACGCCGACACGCCGCTGGTGGGCAAGCAGGTGCCGCTGCTGGTGATCGACGTGTGGGAGCACGCGTACTACATCGACCACCACGAGCGCCGCGCCGCCTACGTCACAGGCGTCGTCGATCAACTGCTCGACTGGGAGTTCGCCGGCCGCAACTACGAGCGCGCGATCGCTCCGTGAATCTGTGAGCGGGCGCCCCGACGATCCCGACGACGACGCGACGGCGCACAGGTCGTACGCGTCGCCCGCGTGCTACGCGCACGAGTTCGAGGCGGCCGCGCCCGGGCTGCCGCCGCGCGTGTACCGCGCCATCGTCGAGCAGGCGGCCGAGGCCATCGTGGTGGCCGATCGCGAGGGCACGATCTGCCTGTGGAACCGCGGCGCGCAGCGGGTGTTCGGCTTCAGCGAGAGCGAGGCGCTCGGCGCCAACCTCGACCTCATCATTCCCGAGCGCCTGCGCGCGGCGCACTGGGAGGCCTACGGCCGCGCGTTCGAAACCGGCCGGCTGCGGGCCCCCGGCAAGGCGCGGGTCACGCGCTCGCAACACCGCGACGGACGCAAGCTCTATGTCGAGATGAGCTTCGGCCTCGCGCTCGACGACGCCGGCGCGGTGCTCGGCGCCTTCGCGATCGCCCGCGACTGCACCGACCGCGTGGCCGCTGGTAGCACGCCGCGCGCACCAGAGGCGCCTGCCGGTCAAGGCCGTTAAATCCTCCGCTGCAGGCAGCGGCGGGCAAGTTGTCCTCGCGATTTCCACAGCCCATCCACCGGCTGTCCACTGGCCCCGCGTCTCGACGGTCGATAGCATGCTCGAGCGACTGGCGAGGGGGCACGATGAAGCAGCGCAAGCAGCTCAGACTGATTTGTTCGCTTTGCGCCGGCTCGGGCTGGCTGTGCGACGAGCATCCCGATCTGCCGTGGAGCCACAGCGACGAGTGCGAGGGCGGCGGCATCGCGTGCCGCTGCAACGAACTGGCGCGCCTGCCGCTGCGCGAGGTGTTCGTCGACTTCGACGCGCTCGACGCCGGCCCACGATAGCGCCGGCTGGAGCGCTGCCAAACCACCCGCAATGATCGCCACCGTCGACGGACCCGACGGCCGGCCGCGGTGCCGCTGGTGTGCGGCCGCGCCGGAGTTCGTGCCCTATCACGACACCGAGTGGGGTTTCCCGGTGGGCGATGACACGCGCCTGTTCGAGAAGCTGTGTCTCGAAGGTTTCCAGGCCGGCCTCAGCTGGCGCACCATCCTGGCCAAACGCGAGCACTTCCGCGCCGCGTTCCACGGCTTCGACATCGCGCGCGTGGCGCGCTTCGGCGAGCGCGACGTGGCGCGCCTGCTGCGCAACGAAGGCATCGTCCGCCACCGCGGCAAGATCGAGGCGGTGATCCACAACGCCCGCTGCGCGCGCGAGCTGGTAGCGAACGAGGGGTCGCTCGCGGGCTTCGTCTGGCGCTACGAACCCGGCGCCCGCGAGGCCGCGGCGACGAAGGGCGCGTCGACGTCGCCGGCCTCGGTGGCGCTTACGAAGGCGCTCAAGCAGAAGGGCTGGCGGTTCGTCGGGCCAACCACCGTCCACGCCTTCATGCAGGCGATGGGGCTGGTCAACGACCATGCCGACGGCTGCGCGATCCGGCCGCTGGCCGAGCGCGCGCGCAAGGCGTTCGCGCGACCCGCGCGCTGAAGGCGGCGCGCGCGGCGCCCGGATGAAACGGCCCGATGGCGCCTCGCTGCGCTCGCTGCCCCCCGAGGGGGTGAGCCCGGACGTGGG
>DASURM010000215.1:0-8318 GCA_036280035.1 Burkholderiaceae bacterium
TATCGATGCGAACGGACTCGCGGTGGCCGACGCGCCGCGACGCACCTGGGCCAGCGTCGGGCTGTTTCGCGCCGCGATGTTCGCTGGCGTCGCGGTCGGCACCAAGCTGCCGCTGCGGCCGCTGCTCGACGCCGGCATCGCGCAGCGGCGCATCGGCGCGCAGCCGTGGGACGGCGCGTGGACCGACGTCGGCTCGGTCGAGCGGCTGCAGGCGCTGAACGCGGCGGCGTGAGCGTGCCGGCGTCGCGCTCGACGCGCCGCGATCAACCGCGCAACTCGCGCAGCACCCGCGCCGCCGCCTGCACGCCGAACGTATAGGCCTCCTCGAACACCGAGTAGCCGGCGAGGTCGGCGTGCGCGAACTGCAGGCGGCCGCGCATTTGCATCAGCGCGGCCAGCGCCGGGTCGCCGCGCGCACCAGGCAGCGGAATGCGCATCGCATGGCCGTGCCGCATCAGGTCGACGCGTTGCACCTTGCGCGGCAGATCGGGGTGCGCGATGGCGATGTCGTCGATCACGCGCTGCGCCCAGCCGCGCCACGGCTCGGCCAGCAGCGCCGCGCGCTCGTCCTCGCGCAGCGCCCAGTAGGCAGTGAGCACGGTGGCGCGCACGTCGGCACGCAGGCTCTGGTGCTGCGCCACCACGTAGCCGAGCGAGGGCGAGCCGTGAAGCACGTTGTCCCACGACAGCGGCGCGCCGTCGGCGCGCTCGAGCAGCGGCGATTCGAGCAACAGGTTGGCGACCAGCCACGGCGCGTAGCGCGCGCGCTCGGCCGCCGCCACCAGCGCGGCTGGCGGCGCCGAGCAGAGCCGCCGCGCGACGAACAGCGGCGTCGCCAGCACCACCGCCCTGGCGGTGAAGCGCCGCGGCTGCTGCGTCGCCTCGTCGATCGCGATCGCCTGCACTGCCTCGCGCTCGACGTCGACCCGCAGCACCGTGTGATCGCCGCGGATGCGATCGCGCAGCGGCTCGACCATGCGCTGCACCAGCCAGGCGTTGCCCTCGGGCCAGGTGAACAGCGGGTCGCGCTCGTCGGCCTCGTCGCCTGGCGCCTGAAAACCGTGGCGGCTGGCGAAATAGTGCAGCCCCGCCCACGCCGACACCCGCTCGACCCCGGCGCCGTAGTCGTCGCGGCAGGCGTAGTCGAGGTACCAGAGCAGCAGTGGATCGTCGAAGCCCTCGCGACCGAGCCACTGCGCGAACGTCACCGCGTCGAGCGCGGCGTGCGCCGCGGTCCACGGCGCACGCTGGGTCGGCAACGCGAACGCAAGGTCGCGCTGGAGCTGGGCCACGCGCTGCGCGAACGCACGGTACTGTGCTGCGGTGCGCGAGGCCGGCGCCGCCGGTGGCAGCAGGCCCTCGTGCCAATGGCCTTCGAAGAACAAGCGCTCCTGCGGGCTGTGGCACAGGTGCCGCTCGTCGGCGACGGTGCGGCCGGCCTCGCTGCGCAGCAGGCCCAGCTCGAACAGCAGCTCGCTCACTTCGTGCGCCTGCGGGCCCGGCAGCGGCAGGTAGTGCGCGCCAAGCGGGCAGCCGCTGCCGCCGAGCCGGTGGCCGCGGCTGTTGCCGCCGGCTGCGCTCTCCAGCTCGAGCACGACGAGGTCGTCGACTCCGGCGCGCATCAGCGCGCGCGCACAGGCGATGCCGGCGATTCCGGCGCCGACCACCAGCACGCCGGTGCGCTCGGTGTCGAGCTGCGCGGGCAGCGGCGGCATCGCCGCGCGCAGGCGATGCCCGCGCGCGTGCGAGGCGCCGACCCAGCCGCCCTCGAAGTTCAGCGGCTCGCGGCGCGAACAACCGCCCGCGCCGACGAGCGTCGGTGCGCCCAGCGCCGCGGCCAGCAGCGAGCGCCGGCGCAGCGCCGGCGCTACTCGTGCACCTTGCCCCATTCGTCTTCGAAGGTGTGCACTAGCACCTGGTTCGACAACAGGTTGGGCGGCGCGGCCACGCGCGACATGTCGGGCGGGAACTGCAGCAGCGCGGGCATGCCGTCATTGGTGAGGAAGCGCAAGCCCGGCGGCAGCGCGCGCGGCGGCTGCCACGGCCGCCGGCTCATCAGCACGAAGCCCCACTCGCCGAAGCTCGGCACGTGCGCGTGGTACGGCGTTGCGGTGAGGCCCACCGCCTCGACGGTGGCCACCACGGTCCAGAAGCTGCGCCGCGCAATCAGCGGCGAGGTGGTCTGCACCACCGCGAAGCCGCTGGCGGCGAGGTGGCGATCGACGCGCTGATAGAAAGTGGTGGTGTAGAGCTTGCCCAGCGAGAAGTTGGTCGGGTCGGGGAAATCGATGACGATGGCGTCGAACATCTCGCCGTCGTGGCCGTCGAGCCAGGTGAACGCGTCGGCCTGCACGATCGTGAGCTTGGGCGAGTGCAGCGAGTCGCCGTTCAAACGCCGCAGCAGTTCATGGTCGCGAAACAGCGCGACGATGTGCGGGTCGAGCTCGACCAGCACCACCTGCTCGACGCTCGGGTACTTGAGCACCTCGCGCACCGCCATGCCGTCGCCGCCGCCGAGCACCAGCACCCTGCGCGGCGCGCCCTGCGCGGCCAGCGCAGGGTGCACCAGCGCCTCATGGTAGCGGTATTCGTCGCGCGAGTGGAACTGCAGGTTGCCGTTGAGGTACAGGCGCACGCCGGTGGGCCCCGCGGTCACGACCACGCGCTGGTAGTCGCTGCTCTCGCGCACGATGATGTGGTCGCCATAGAAGCGGTCTTCGGCCCAGCTCGTCAGCGCGTCGGCGCCGACCATCGCGCCGGCCAGCGCCAGCACCACCGCCGCGCACGCCAGCGCGTTGGCCCGCCAGCGCGCCAGCTCGCCGCGAAACAGCCACAGCGCCCACACCGCCACCGCCGCGTTGAGCAGCCCGAACAGCACGCCGGTGCGCACCAGCCCGAGCTGCGGCAGCAGCAGCAGCGGAAACGCCACCGCCACCGCCAACGCGCCGAGGTAGTCGAAGGTCAGCACCTGCGACACCAGCTCCTTGAGCGCGTAACGCTCGCTGAAGTGGCGCTTTAGGATGCGCATCACCAGCGGCACCTCCAGCCCCACCAGCACTCCCACCGCCAGCACCAGCAGGTAGAGCAGGGCGCGAAACGACGCGCCGCCGCCGGCCGGCAACACGCTGTGCGCCGCAAACAGTGCCGCCGGCATCAGGCCGCCGATCAGCCCGACCGCCAGCTCGACGCGCAGGAACAGCGCCACCAGCTCGTGCTCGACGTGCCGCGACAGCCACGAGCCCACGCCCATCGCGAACAGGTAGGTGCCGATCACGGTGGAGAACTGCAGCACCGAGTCGCCCAGCAGGTAGCTCGCCAGCGCGCCCGCTGCCAGCTCGTACACCAGCCCGCAGGCCGCGACGACGAACACCGAGGCGAGCAGCGCGACCTCGGCAGGTCGCGCGGTGGTGCCGCCGGCGCGCTCCGCCACGTCGAGCGACTGCGGCGTCACGGCGACGGACTCAACCGTGGATCGCCGCCGCGACGATCTGCCCGATGGCGATGAACATCGCGCCCACCACGATGGCCAGCGCGAGGTTCTTCTTCTCGCAGATCTCGTCCCACAGCTTGTACGGCGTGATCTTGTCGATCACGACGAAGCTGAGCCACAACACGACCACGCCGATCACCGCGTAGATGATCGATCCGAGAATGACGCCGGGCCTGAGCCATTCGATTCCCATGGGTTCACCTCCTGTGCTGTCGTCGATCCAACCGTCCCGCGGGCGCGGGCCTCACTTGTGGCCCCCGCCGCTGCTGAAGCCGCCGTACGAGCCGCCGCGCAAGACCCTGCCGCTGCCTGCGTTGCGCAGGCATTGCTGATACTCGTTGCTCGCCTCGCCGAAGGTGGCGCGGACGTCGCCGCAGTCGCGCTCGCTGCTGGAGCAGAAGCCCAGCAGCAGCACCACCAGCACCACCGCGACGATCAGCCCCACCTTGAGCAGGCCGCCGTCCACCATGACGCCAGGGCCACGCTGCAACGCCGGGGCGGCGGCCGCGGCGATGCCGAACGCGCGCGCGATCGCCTGCGCGTCGACCACGGCGCCTTCGGACCAGGTGAGTTCGCCGGCAGTGCGCTCGCTCGACAGCCGCCGCTGCGACGCCGCGCCGGTGCCGGCGTAGTCGACGACGCGCGCCACCTCGTCGCGGCGAACGCGCCAATAGAACTCGCCGAGCACCCAGGTGACCTTGGCGTCGTAGCGCTCGCGCTGCCGATAGGTGCGGCCGGCCCAGGTGGCGACGTCGCCGCGCACCTGCGGCGCGCCGGTGAGCGGCTTGACCCAGCTCCAGCCGTCTTCGGTGTCGACCAGGAAGACGAAGCCCTCCTGGCGGTTGAACAGCAGGTACTCGCGCCAGTAGGTCGCTTCGTCGTCGTCGGCCGGGACGTCGCAGCGCTCCTGGTAGCCCACGACCTGCCATTCGATCTCGCGGCCGTCGAGCGTCAGGCGGCCGCTCCCGCCCAGCGCGATCAGCGGCTGCGCGCCGTCGTGGCCGGCGTTGTCCTGCGCGTAGTGCGACAGGTCGCCCCCGATGCCCTGCGAGACGTCGATCACCGCCTTGCACTGCGGGCAGGCGATCGACTGCGTGCTCTCCAGCGTCAACTGCAGCGACGCGCCGCAGCTCGGGCACTGGAAACCGCGGCCCGAGAGCGTCTTCTCCGAGGCCTCGCGCAGGCCCGTCATCGACAGCTCGGCCAGGCGCACCGAGCGGCCGATCGACCAGGCGACGGTCGCATCGCTGTAGTCGAGCGTAGCCACGTCGCCGCGCTCGTTGCGCAAGTCGGCCACCACGAACTCGCTGCCGTCGACGCGCGGCGGCCGCGGCAGCTCGCCCTGCGCCGCGATCAGGTGCGCGCGTGCGACCGACGCGACGTTCCACGCCGCGCCGCTCACCAGCCGGCGCTCGCCGACCATCAGCTCGTCGGCAGCCGGCGCGGCGCCCTGCAGCGGCGCGTCGAACGCGATCACATAGGCGCCGTTGTCCTCCGACAGCCAGCCGCTCTTGCCGCTGTCGAACAGCGCGTGCCACTCGTTCCACGTGCCGTCGGCATAGCCGTACTGGAGGCGGCCTGCGAGAGTGAAGGCCGAGCCCTGGTACTTGCCGCCGGCGCCGAGTTGCAGCGGCGAGTGGTCGTCGAACAGCTCGGCGCTGACGCCGATGCGGCGCAGCGCGTCGCCGTCGCGCACCAGCGTGCTGCGGCAGAAGCTGCACACCGCGCTGGCCGACGCGGCAGAGGCAAACTCCACCGGCGCGCCGCAGTTCGGGCACGCCGCGCGGTACGCGCGCTGCGGGGTGGTCGCCACGCGTGGGCTACAGCGGCATCACAACGACCCGCATCGGAGCGCGGCGCATCGCCAAGCGCCCCTTCACCGCACCCGGCCCGCCGCCGGGCCGCTCCCAAGGCGGGCCAGCCCCCTCGGGGGGGTGAGCCCGCGCCGAGCGAGCGCCTGCGCGCTCGCGAGTGGCTGGCGAACGCCTTGCGGCTTGCAAGCCGCAAGGCAGCGAACGAAGTGAGCGTGGGGGCTCACGTGTTCTAGGTGAGCTTCTTCAGCAATTCAGCCTTCTTGGCGGCGAACTCCTCTTCGGTCAGCACGCCTTTGGCCTTCAACTCGCCGAGTTTCTCCAGCGTGGCCATCACCTCGGCCGGCTTCACGCTACCAGCCGCACCGCCCTGCAGGCCGGTCTGCAATTGTTGCGCCATCACCTGGCCGAGGGCGACGCCGGCGCCCAGCCCCATCGCGTCGCCGACCACGCCGCCGCCACCGCCGGCGCCCTTGGCGAACTCGGGCATCGACTGCGCGGTCTGGTACTGCATGAACTTGCCCATGTCGCCGCCGACCATGCCCATGCCGATCTTCTGGTCGAGGATCTTCTGCAGATCCTCGGGCAGCGACACGTTCTGCACGGTCACCATCTCGAGCTTCAAGCCGAGCGCCTCGAAGCTCGGCGCGGTGGCCGCCTGGATCTGCTTGGCGAACTCGATCTGATTGGCCGCCAGGTCGAGGAACGCGATGCCTGACTGCGCCACCGCGTCGCTGATGTGCTGCAGCATCACGCCGCGCAGTTGGCCGTCGAGGTCGGCCACCGAGTAGGTGTCGCGCGTGCCCGAGATCTCGGTGTGGAACTTCTTCGGGTCGGCGACGCGGTAGGCGTAGTTGCCGAACGCGCGCAGACGCACGGCGCCGAAGTCCTTGTCGCGGATCGTCACCGGCTGCTGCGTGCCCCAGCGCTGGTCGACCTGCTGGCGCGTGCTGAAGAAGTAGACATCGCTCTTGAACGGGCTCTCGAACAGCTTGTCCCAATTCTTCAGGTAGGTCAGCACCGGCAGCGTCTGCGTCGTCAGCTTGTACATGCCGGGGGCGAAGACATCGGCCACCTTGCCTTCGTTGACGAACAGCGCCATCTGGCTCTCGCGCACGGTGAGCGAGGCGCCGTACTGGATCTCGAAATCGGCCATCGGGTAGCGCCACGCGAGCACGCCGTCGGTGCCCTCGGTCCACTGCAGGATGTCGATGAACTGTTTCTTGATGAAGTCCATCAGGCCCATGACCATGGTCTCCACGATTGCGACCCCCGGACATCCGGGTGCAGCGAATAATACGGTGGGCGCCGTGCCTTGGGGCGCTCGACGAATCGTGACTTCGACCTCGAACCCTCTGCGTCTGGCCGTCGTCGGCGCCGGGCCTGCCGGCCTTGCGCTGGCGCTGCTGGCCGCGCAGCGGCTGCCTCGGGCCCAGGTGAGCGTGTTCGACGCCCGCGCCGCCGACAAGGACGTCTCGCTCGACCCGCGCACGCTGGCGTTGTCGCTGGGCAGCGTGCAATTGCTCGAGCGCGTCGGCGCCTGGCCGCGCGACTCGGCACAGGCGATCGACCGGGTGCACGTGTCGCAGGCGCCGCCGAGCGGCCTCGACGCCGCGGTGACGATTCGCGCCGCCGACGAGGGCGTACCGATGCTGGGCGCGGTGTTGAGCTACGGCGCGCTGACCGCGCCGCTGCAGCGCGCGTTCCTCGAGCGCTGCGCCGCCGAACCGACGCGGCTGTCGTTGCGGCTGGGGACGCCGGTGTCGGAACTGAAGGAGGCTGCCGACGAAGTGGAGGTCGACGCCGGCATCGCCGAGCGCTTCGATCTCGCGGTGGTGGCGGAAGGGGGCCTGTTCGGCGAGCAATCGCGCAAGGGGCTTTCACACGACTACCGGCAGGTCGCCTGGGTCGGCGAGGTCGGCCTCGAAGGCGGCACCCCGGGGCTGGCCGTCGAACGTTTCACCGCCAACGGCCCGTTGGCGCTGCTGCCCCTGCCTGCCGGCGCCCGCCGGCACGGTGAACCGGCCGCCGCACAGCGCGCGGCGCTGGTGTGGTGCGTGCCGGTGGCCGACGATCCGGTGGCACCGCTGGACGATGCGCAACGCACGGCCTTGCTCAACGCGCAGCTGCCCACGGTCGCCGGCCGCGTCGTGCGCCTGGGTGCGCTCAATCGCTTCGCGCTCGGCCTCAACGCCGAGCGCGCGCTGGTGAACGGTCGCACAGTGCGCATCGGTAACGCCGCGCAGACCCTGCATCCGGTGGCCGGGCAGGGGCTCAACCTCGGGTTGCGCGACGCCTTCACGCTGGTCGACGTGCTGCGCGACACGCCGCAGGTCGACGCCGCGCTGCGGCGCATCGAAAGGTCGCGCGCGCCCGACCGCTGGTCGGTGATCGCCACCACCGACTTCCTGGCGCGCAGCTTCACCTGGCGCTGGCCGGGCCTGGCGTTGCTGCGCGGCGGGGCGCTGGCCGTGCTCGATGCCGCGACGCCGATGAAATCGCTGCTGGCGCGGCAGATGATGTTCGGCTGGCGCTGAGCCGCGAGCCGCCGACGTTCAACCGCCCGCGAGTCGCGCGCGCCGGTGCGACAGTGCCGGCAGTTGCTCGCGCACCCGACGCAGGCGCTCCACATCGAGTTCGGTCATCACCACCCCTGCCCCTTCGGCTCGCACCGCCAGCACCTCGCCCCAGGGGTCGACGATCATGCTGTGGCCCCAGGTGCGGCGGCCGTTCTCGTGCACGCCGCCTTGCGCCGGTGCGATCACGTAGCACTGGTTCTCGACTGCCCTTGCGCGCAGCAGCAGCTCCCAGTGCGCCTGGCCGGTGGTGTAGGTGAACGACGACGGCACGCACAGCAGGTCGCACGGCGGGCTGCAGAGCGCGCGGTACAGCTCGGGGAAGCGCAGGTCGTAGCAGACCGACAGCCCGACCCGAAAACCATCCGCATCGAACGCCACCGGCTCGCTGCCGGCTTCGAGCACGCGGCCTTCGTCGTAGCGCTCGCGCCCGTTGTCGAA
>DASURM010000216.1:0-7709 GCA_036280035.1 Burkholderiaceae bacterium
ACGCGCGGCTGGGCCTGGCGCGTCGCTGGGCGCGCGTGCGCGGCGACCATCCCGAGGCGGTGATCCAGGATGTCGACATCCCGATCGAACATGCCGGCGAGTTTCTCGAGTTCCTGTTGCGCGAGATCGGCATCGTGCCGATCTGGCTGTGCCCGCTGCGCGCGCCCGTCGGAACCGGGCGCTTTGCGCTCTACCCGCTGGCCGACAGCCATCTCTACGTCAACTTCGGCTTCTGGGACACGGTGCACAGCCGCCGCGCGCACGAGCCGGGTTACTTCAACCGCCTGGTCGAACGCGAGGTGATACGCCTGGCTGGAATCAAGTCGCTGTACTCCGACAGCTTCTTCACGCGCGAGGAGTTCGACGCCGCCTACGGCATGGCCGAGTACGACCGCCTGAAGGCGCGCTACGACCCGCACGGTCGCCTGCTCGGCCTGTACGAGAAGTGCGTGCAGCGGGCCTGAGCCGGACGCACGAAGACGCCGGCGCGGGCTGCAAGCCTGAGCCGAACCGGAAGCCCTGCCGGGGGTGGCCCCATCTTGCGTGAGGTCAATGCCCCGGCACGCCGCGGCGCGATCATGTCAAGAGGCCGAGCCGACGCGCGCGGCGCAAGGAGCGAGACAATGAACCCGATCCAATCGATCCTGGTGCACCTGGACACCGGGCCGCAGGGCGCGGTGCGGCTGCAGGTGGCGCGCGCGCTGGCCGCGCAGTTCGGCGCCGCGGTAACGGCACTGTATGCAGTGACGCCGCTGTACGTGCAGGCGGCCACCGATGTGGTCGTCGGCAGCGCCGGCGAGGCGCTGATGGCGTTCGATGCCGAGCGGCTCGACGCCGCGCGCAAGCTCGTCGCCCGGGCCAACGCCGAACCGGGCCCGCAGGTGCAGTGGCGCGAGGCGAACTCGGCCTCCGAGTTCAACCTCGTCCGCAACGCGCTGTATGCCGATCTGCTCGTGCTCGGCCAGAACGACCGCGAGCATCGCGAGAGCGGCGTGCCGGCCGATTTCGTTCAGTCGGTCGTGATTGCCAGCGGCAAGCCGGCGCTGGTGGTGCCGTACATCGTCAAGGATGTGCCGCGCCGCGACACCGCGTTCGTCGCCTGGAAGGAGAGCCGCGAGGCGGCGCGCGCGCTCACGGCCGCGCTGCCGCTGCTGCGCATGGCCAAGACCGTCCAGGTCGGCGTCGAGGCGACGAGCGACGACCACGCTGCTCTGCGCCAGTATCTGCAGCGCCACGGTATCCAGGCCCGGTTCCACACGATCAACGCGCGCCCTGCGGAGGCGGGCGCAATGCTGCTGTCGCTGGCCGCCGACCTCGGCGCCGATCTGATGGTGATGGGCTGCTACGGGCATTCGCGGGCGCGCGAACTCGTGCTCGGCGGGGCCAGCCGCACGGTGCTCGAGAGCATGACTGTTCCGGTGCTGCTGACGCACTGAACACCCCCAGGGCCGGGCCCGCCCGGCCCGCCCCCCGAGGGGGTTCGAGCAAAGTGGCAGAGCCACTCTTGCTCGAGAGCGGCGGCTCAGGGCCGCGCCTGCACGAACGCACGCAGGCGCGCGCCGGCGGTCAGCGCCAGCGTCTGTTCGGCCAGCGCCAGCAACTTCTCGGCCGCCTGCGGCGTCGCCACGTCGACGCCGAGGCTGGCATCGCGCGGCCACGGTGCATCGAGCCGCAGATAGCGCGCGCCGAGCCGGTCTTCCATCATCGCCAGCACGTGCTGCTGCTGCACCGCGATCAGCGTCAGGATCAGGCGGCCGCCCGAGAGCCAGCCAACGGCGCCGGCATCGTCGTCGACACCGCCCTCGGGCTGGTAGCCGACGGTCGCGGTGCCGATCGACACCATGCGCACGCGCTCGACCTCCACCCCCATGAAGTGCTGCGCCTCGTGCAGCGCCACCTGGTCGGGCGCCACCGCGTACAGGCCGCCGTCAGCATACAGTTCGCCGCCGATCGCGACCGACGGAAAGTACCCCGGTGCGGCACAGCTTGCCAGCGTGGCGTCGATCAGCCGGATGCGCTCGTCGCCGCGCGAGCCGCGCGCATGCGGCGACTTGAAGACCTTGCTGACGCAGCGCGTGACGTTGACGGCCGGCAGCACCAGCGGGTGCAGCGTCTCGGCCATCGTGCGCCGGCCGATGCGCGACTCGAGCACGGTGCGCAGCGCATTGCCGCTGTACTTGGGGCCGAGCACCGAGCGGCTGAGGTCGAGCAATCGGCTCACTGGTCCGCTGGGCAACTCGCGCGGCGAGAACACCTCGGCGCCATGGAGGCGAAACAGATCGACCAGCTCGCTCATCGGCACCTCGCACGCCAGCGACGACGCGATCACCGCGCCCACCGAGGTGCCCGCGATCAGGTCGAAGCGGCGCGCCAGCGGCTCACCGGCCTGCGCCTCGAGTTGCGCCAGCACGCCGGCGGCATACAGGCCGAGAAAGCCACCGCCAGACACCGCGAGGATGCGGAAGTCCGGCTTGCGCGCGCCATGCTGCACGGCGGATCAATCCTTGCGACCCACCAGCAGCAGCGGCCGCCGCGCCGCCGCCAGCACGCGCGCCGACACGGCGGCGCGCGACAGCACCAGCAGGTCGGCCCGCGCGCGCTCGACCTCGCCCGGCTCGACCTGCGTCCTGGCGCGCACCACGCGCGGCATGGCGCCGAGCGAGCGCGCACAGCGCGTCGCCAGCTCCAGCAGCAGCAGGCCCTGCTCGCTGTCGTCGGCCCACACCTGCACGCTGTGGCAGCGTGGCTCGCCGGCCGGCGCGGCAGGCCACCGCGCGGCGGTGCTGACCAGCACGAGGTCGGATTCGCTGCCGACGTCGAGCGCCGCACCGTGCAGCGTGCCGCGAACGACCTGCAGCGAGCGCAGCGAGCCCTCGAGACCCAGGCGCTGCATCAGCGCCTGCAGGCGCACCACCTGCTGGCGATAGGCGCGCTCGACGTCGGCCCGACCGTACGGCGCCCATCCGGTACCCAGGTGCGCCAGCGCCCGCGCGATCGGCAGCGCCGCGGCGTCGAGCACCGACGTGCTCTCGACGTACACCACCTGGAGCTCACGCTGCAGCGCGCGCGCCAGCGCCGACGACCACACCAGCGGCGCCGCCGCGGCGGCCACGTCGTCGAGTACCACCGCGAGACGAGGGGCAGCGGCGTTCATGGCTGCCCCTCGCGCGGCCGCTGGCGCAGCGGTGACCGCACGCGGCGCAGCTCCCTGGTGGCGCGCGCGTGGCGCGCCGCGAAGTCGCTCAGGCGGTGCGCCACGCGGCCGTTGACCGTCAGCGCGTCGGGCCGGCTGGGGTCGCCCGCCAGCAGCCCAGTCATCACCTCGAGCGCGGCGTCGACGGTGGCCACCGCGTACAGCACGAAGCGCCCCGCGAGCACGGCGTCGATCACCGCGTCGCCGAGCATCAGGTTGGACACGTTGGCCGCCGGGAGCACGACGCCCTGGCCGTCGAGACCGCGCGCACGACACAGCTCGAAGAAACCCTCGATCTTCTCGTTGACCCCGCCGATCGGCTGCACGTCGCCGAACTGGTTGACCGAGCCCGTGACTGCGAGCGACTGCTTCACCGGCGTATCGCCGATCGACGACAGCAGCGCCACCAGCTCGCCGAGCGACGCGCTGTCGCCGTCGACGATGCCGTAGGTCTGCTCGAAGACGAGGCTGGCGCTGATCGAGTGCTCGCGCAGCCGCGAGTAGCGCGCCGCGATGAACGACGACAGGATCAGCACGCCCTTGGCCTGCAGCGGCCCGCTCAGGCTCGATTCGCGCTGCACGTCGACCAATCGCCCGTCGCCGAAGCGGCTGGTGGCGCTGATGCGCATCGGGGCGCCGAACCACTCGCCGCCCACCGCATACACGCTCAAGCCATTGACCTGGCCGACGCGCGCGCCCTGCGTCGCGATCAGCACCTGCTCGCGCAGCATCGCCTCGTGCAGGCGCTCATGCAGCCGCGCCGCGCGGTCGCGCCGCGCCGCCACCGCCGCCGCGACGTCGGCCGCCTGCACGCGATCGTGCGCGGCCGCACGCGCCTGGTACTCGGCCTCGAACGCGACATCGAGCAGCCGCTGCACGTTGGAGTCGATGTGCACACTGTCGCCGGCACAGCGCGCGCCGTGGTCGATCAGCGCGGCGAGCGCGTCGGCCGTCGGCGGCCGCAGCCCGGCGGCATGCATGCGGGCGGCCAGCGCGCGCGCCAGCTCGACCTGGGTACCCGGCTCGCGTGCCAACTCGTCGCCCAGGTCGGCCTGCACCCTGAACAACCGGCCGAACTCCGGGTCGAGCGCCTGCAGCAGCGCGCAGATCTGGCGATCGCCGAACAGCACCACCTTGACCCGCAGCGGGATCGGCTCCGGTTCGAGCTGCATGGTGGACACCAGCCCGATCACGTCGCCCAGCGACTCGATGCGGATCTCGCGCCGCGTCAGCGCGCGCTTGAGCGCCTCCCACGCGTACGGCTGCGTCAGCAGCTTCACCGCGTCGATCAGCAGGTGGCCGCCATTGGCCCGGTGCAGCAGCCCGGGCTTGATCAGACGGAAGTCGGTGATCAATGCGCCGAAGCGCGACAGGTGCTCGACACGGCCGACCAGGTTGGGATGCGACGGCCAGTCGGCTTCGAGCACCGAGTCGCCGTCGATGCCGCTGGCGTCGACCAGCAGGTTGACCTCGTAGCGGCCGAGGTCGTCGGGGCCATGGCCGAGCAGACCCGACTCAGACCCGGCCTCGGGGCTGCGCGGCCGGAAGTCGTCGGCATGCCCGATCACGTCGTCGCGCAGCGACTCCAGGTAGCGGCGAACCGACGGCAGGTCGGCATGGCGTGCCAGCAGGTCGTCGATCGCGTGCTCGACGACGATCGAGGTCATCGCACGGGTGGCGGCACGCACGCGATCGGCGTGCTCCTTGTGCGAGCGCATGGTCGTGCGCAGCACCTTGACCAGTTGCTCCTGCACTTCGCCCACCGAATGCAGCAGCGCCTCCCGCTGCTCGGGCGGCAGCGTCTCGAACGCCGCCGACGGCATCACCTCGCCATCCTTGGCCGGCGCGAACGTGAAGCCCACCGGCGTACGCAGCATCGCCAGGCCGCGACGCTGCGCCTCCTGCGCGACCGCCTCGAGGGCCTGCTCGGCGCGCTCCTTGTACTCGGCGTTGATGCGCTCGACCTCGGCAACGAACTCCTCGGACTCCAGCATCGCCGGGATCGTGCTGCGCAGCTCCGCCACCAGCGCGCGCACGTCGCTGCGCAGCACCGCGCCACGGCCGGC
Organism: Burkholderiaceae bacterium; assembly: GCA_036280035.1. Classification (GTDB taxonomy): domain Bacteria; phylum Pseudomonadota; class Gammaproteobacteria; order Burkholderiales; family Burkholderiaceae_C; genus JAEUPI01. The sequence goes on from DASURM010000216.1 coordinate 5,260, forward strand.
GGGCAGCTCCAACGCCAGCGGCCGGTGCGGTTGGTCGAAGTTGTTGACGTAGATCCAGTCGCTGCGCTGCACGCCCTGGCGCGCCACCTGTTCGGCGATCGCCTCGCGCGCCAGCGTCTTCTTGCCGCTGCCCGGCGGCCCGCTGACGAACAGGTGATAGCCCTCGTGCGGCATCGCGAACGCGAACGCCGCCGCCTGCAGCGCGCGCCGCTGGCCCACCAGCGTGGGCGGCCGCGCCGCCGCAGCGGCCAGCGCCACCTGCAGCGCAGCCGGATCGCAGCGCGTGACGAGCTCGCCGGCCGCGAGCTGCCGGGCCTGCGACGCGCCGTCGGTGGTGCCCGGCATGCCCACCGAATCGATCACACCCGCTGCCAACATGTCGCCGCACTCTCCCGTGGCCGCGTTGTACCCGAATGCCGGTGCATCGCTGGCAGCGATGCGATTGACAACCACGGCACGAGGGTGACGCGCACCGCTTCGGCCAGCGCGTCGACGCCGCGTCGGACGCGCTCGCGCGCGGTGCCATGAAAGAGCAGTTGCTCGGCAGCCATATCCGGTCTCGGTGTTCGATCGATCGAATCGAGCGTACAGCCGCCGCTGCACGGCTCATTGAGCCGCGTCAGCCTGGCTGCGCGGCCGCCGATGTCCGGCTTGCCGCCGCCGGCCCTTGGCGCTAACGTCGCCCGATGCCCAACGGCAAGGGAACCCTCGACTCGCGGCTCGCCAGGTACCGGCACGACTCACCCAAGCGCCGTTTTCGGCTGGACAGGGTCGACCCCGCGGCCGCGCCGCTGTCGGCCGGCGACCACGAGCGCGACCGCGCGACGGTGATCGACCTCGCGCAGCGGCTCGACGCGCTGCAGACGCTGCTGTATGCCGACCGCCGCTACAAGATGCTGGTGGTGCTGCAGGGCATGGACGCCAGCGGCAAGGACGGCACGCTGCGCGGCGTGTTCGGCGCCATGAGCCCGCTGGGCCTGCGCGCCGTCGGCTGGAAGGCGCCCACCGAGCAGGAGCGCGCGCACGACCCGTGGTGGCGAATCCACCAGGCGGTGCCCGGCAACGGCGAACTAGTCGTCTTCAACCGCAGCCACTACGAGGACGTGCTGGTGCCGGTGGTCAACCGCCAGCTCACGCCACCGCAGATCGAGCAGCGCTACCGGCAGATCAACGAGTTCGAGCGCATGCTCGCCGAGCACGGCACGGTGATCTGCAAGTTCATGCTGCACATCTCCAAGGCCGAGCAGCGCCGCCGGCTGCAGGAGCGCCTCGACGACACCAGCAAGCACTGGAAGTTCGACGTCGGCGACCTCGAAGTGCGCAAGCGCTGGGGGCAGTACATGGCGGCCTACGAGGACGCCATCTCCGCCACCGGCACGCGCTGGGCGCCGTGGACCGTGGTGCCCGCCGATTCCAAGACGCACCGCAACCTCATGATCGCCACGCTGCTCGAGCGCACGCTGCGCGGACTCAAGCTGCGCGCGCCACCGAACCCGGCGCTGGCCAATCTGCAGATATCCTGACGCAACGATGCCGCCGCGCCCACACCTTGCTACCCTGCGACGGCTGGCTGCGCTGGCGTCGTGCCTGTGCCTGTGGGCCGTCGCGCAGCCCGCGCCCGACGTCGACGCCTTCGCGCCGCTCGAAGCCACCGCAGCCCCGGCGTATCGGCTGGGCCGCGAGGCCGACCTCGCGGCCTACCCCGGCTGGAGCGACCTCGAGGCGGCCACCGCGCGGCAAGCGCCGCTGACTCGCGGCGCTTTCGTCGGCGCGGCAGGCGTCAAGATCCACTACCGGCTGTACCGGCACCGCAGCGAGACGCGCGGCGGCGTGGTGGTGGTCGCCGGCCGCACCGAAGGCCTTGCGATGTACCAGGAGCTGATCCGCGACCTGGTGGCCAACGGCTATTCCGTCTACATCCACGATCACCGCGGCCAGGGCTTCTCGCAACGCCTGCTGAACGACGACGCCACGATCGGCTACGTCGACGAGTTCAGGTACTACGTCGACGACCTCGCCGCCTTCATCGCCGGCCCCGTGCGCGACGCGCGCGTCGGCAACCCGCGGCCGTTGTTCCTGCTGGCGCACTCGATGGGCGGCGCGGTGTCGGCGCTGTACCTCGAGGCGACGCCGGCGAGCGGCATCGCCGCCGCTGCACTGGTGACGCCGATGATGGAGCCGTGGACGGCCGGCGGCGGCCACCCGGGCCTCGCCGAGAGGCTCGCCGACACCTACTGCACAGGCTACAGCATCGACACCGAGCGGCCCGGCCCGCTGGCCGAGAAGTACCTCGACGGCGCGCCGTTCGACCAGATGTTCGCCGCGGTCCGAGCGGCGCCGCCGGGCACGCCCAACGACCTGACGCACAGCGCACTGCGCTTCGCGCGCCACTGGCAGGCGCGCAACGACGCGCGCTGCGAGGGCGCCGACTGCGGCTCGCGCAACGCCAA
>DASURM010000217.1:0-16911 GCA_036280035.1 Burkholderiaceae bacterium
GGATTCTTCAGTAAGGCGTTGCTCGATTGTGCCTTACTGGAATGGACCCCTCAAATGATCTCGAAATACCGCTTCAGCTCCCAGTCGGTCACCGCGTCCTGCCACTGGCGGTGCTCCCAGTATCGGGTGGCGGCGAAGTGGTCGACGAAGGTGTCGCCGAGCCAGTCGCGAGCGATCGCCGACTCCTTGAAGGCGTGGGTGGTGCGCAGCAGCGAGCGCGGCGCACGAGGGATGCTCTCGCTGCCCTCGTTGGTGCCGGTGATCGGCGGCGCGGTGAGCTTCAGCCCCTTCTCGACGCCGTGCATGCCGGCGGCGACCACCGCGGCCATCGCCAGGTACGGGTTGATGTCGGCGCCGGGGCAGCGCGTCTCGAGCCGGGTGCTCTTCGGGCTGCCGGCGATGACGCGGAAACTCGCGGTGCGATTGTCGAGCCCCCAGGTCGGCTTGACCGGCGCCCAGAAGCCATCGACCAGCCGCTTGTAGCTGTTGACGGTGGGCCAGAACATCGGCGCGAACTCCATCAGGCAGGCCACCTGACCGGCGAGGTAGCTCTCGAACAGCTTGCTCATGCCGCGCTTGGCCTTGTCGTCGTAGAACAGGTTGCGCTTGCCGTCGCTCAGGCTCTGGTGGATGTGGCCCGAGCAGCCCGGGTACTTCTGGCTCCACTTGGCCATGAAGCTCGGCATGATGCCGAAGCGCTTGCCGATCTCCTTGGTGCCGGTCTTGAAGAGGATCGCGCGGTCTGCCGCAACGAGCGCCTCGCTGAAAACGATGGCCGCCTCGTAGACGCCGGGGCCGGTCTCGGTGTGCAGGCCTTCGATCGGCACCCCGAACGCGAGCATCTCGTCCATCAGCGCGTTGAAGAACTCACGGCTGTCGCCCATGCGCAGCAGCGAGTAGCCGAACATGCCCGGCGTCAGCGTGGTCGGATCGACGCCCTGCTTGGCGGCCCAGCTCGCCGGCGTCTCGACGAAGTTGAACCACTCGAACTCGACGCCGGCCATCACCTCGAAGCCGAGCTTGCGGGCGCGCTGCAGCACGCGCTTCAAGGTCTGCCGCGGGCACACCGGGTACGGCGAGCCGTCGCCGTTGACGAACTCGCCGAGGAAGAACGGCACGTTGCCGTCCCACGGCACCGTGCGCGCGGTGTCGAGATCGATCCGCGCCAGCGCGTCGGGGAAGCCGTGCTGCCAGCCGGTGACCTGCGTGTTGTCGTAGCACTGGTCCTGCGAGTCCCAGCCGAACACCACGTCGCAGAAGCCGAAGCCGCCCTTGGGGTGCGGCTCGACCGCGCCGAGGAACTTGTCGATGTGCAGCAGCTTGCCGCGCAGGATGCCGTCGATGTCGCTGACCGCGACCTTGACCTTCTGTGCGCCGGACTTGCGCAGCGCGGCGAGCGCCGGGTGTTCTTGTCGGGTGGCCATGGTCGATCGTGTGGTCGTTTCAGAGCGTCGGTGTGCCGTTCGGGATGCCCATCTCGCGCAGCGTGTCGGCCACCGCAGCAACGGCCTGCGCCATCTCGTTGCGTCCGATCGCGCCGATGCAGCCGACGCGAAACGTCTCGAGCTGCGTCAGCTTGCCTGGGTAGAGGATGAAGCCGCGCTGCTTGGCCGCGGCGTAGAAGCGCTTGAAGTCGTACGCCGCGTGCGCCGGAGCATGGAAGGTCACGATGATCGGCGCCTGGATCTCGGGCTTCAGGAAGCTCTTGAAGCCGAGCGCACGCATGCCGTCGACCAGCGTGCGGCAGTTGTCGCTGTAGCGAGCCAGCCGCGCGCTTTGCCCGCCTTCCTCGACGAACTGCGTCACGGCTTCGGCCAGTGCCACCACCACGTGGGTGGGCGGCGTGAAGCGCCACTGGCCGGTCTTCTCCATGTAGACGTGCTGATCGTGCAGGTCCATCGCCAGGCTCTGGCTGTTGCCGGCGCAGGCGTCGAGCACGGCCTTGCGAACGAACACGAAGCCCATGCCGGGCACGCCTTCGAGACACTTGCCGCTGGCGGCGATCAGCGCGTCGAAGCGGGTGGTGCGCGCGTCGATCGGCAGCGCGCCGAAGCTCGACATCGCGTCGACGATCAGCCCCTTGCCGCGCTGCGCGCAGACCTGCGCGATCTCGGCCAGCGGGTTCTCCACGCCGGTGCCCGTCTCGCAGTGCACCAGCACCACGTGAGTGATCGACGGGTCGCTCTTCAGCTTTTCGTCCACCGCGGCGGCCGACACCGGCGCGTCCTCGGCGAACGGCATCACGGTCGCTTTGCGACCCATCATCTGCGTCAGCCTGGCGGCGCGCTTGCAGTAGGCGCCGTTGTCGGGCACCAGCACGTGGCCGTTCTTCGGCACCAGCGTGGCCACCGCGGCCTCGACGCTGAACGTGCCGCTGCCCTGCAGAGGCACCAGCACGTGCGTGTCGTGGCCGCGCACGATGTCGAGCAGCCGCTCGCGCAGGCCGGCGGTCACGGCGTTGAAGTCGGCGTCCCACGAGCCCCAGTCTTTCAGCATCGCTAGCTTGGTGCGCAGCGTGGTGGTCAGCGGGCCGGGGGTCAGGAGGATGCGGTCGCGGTCCATCGTGGAAGGCCTTTCGTCAGCGTGCTGGGGGGAAGTTCGATCTATCCACGATACGGAAAATTGTAGCGAGCTGGCTTGATCGCTTCGGCACGGCAATCAACCACGGCCACGCGGTGTCGCGCCGGCCGCGTATGCTTTTGGCCTGACGCGCGCCATGGCCCGTGCCCTCCAGGCGGCGTTCTTCCCGCTGCAATGCCAGATGTCGACTGTGCAGGACACGAGGAGACGAGCATGACCACCATGACTGCATCCGCACTCGGCCTCGCACCCCGCGACGGCCTGTCGCACGTGCGCGGCGCCGGCGATGCCGAGCTGTGGACGCTGACGATCCCGGCGCTGCTGGCGCAGACCGTGGCGCGCTTCGGCGACCGGCCGGCTGTGTGCTTCCGCGAGCAGGGCGTGCGCTTCACGTGGCGCGAGTTCGCCACCGAGGTCGACGCGCTGGCCGCCGGCCTGGCGGGGCTGGGCCTGCAGCGTGGCGACCGGGTCGGCATCTGGTCGCCCAACCGCGTCGAGTGGCTGGTGACGCAGTTCGCCACCGCGCGCATCGGCGCGATCCTGGTGAACATCAACCCGGCGTATCGACTGGCCGAACTCGAGTACGCGCTCAACGCCTCTGGCTGCCGCGCGATCGTCACCGCGGAGCGGCTGAAGACCTCGATGTACCTGGAGATGATCGCCAAGCTGGCGCCGGAGCTGCAGGCTTGCGCGCCGGGGCGCCTGAAGGCCGCGAAGCTGCCGGCACTGCAGTTCGTGATCCGCATGGGCGACGCGCGCACGCCCGGCATGCTGAACTACGGCGAGGTGGTCGCGCGCGGCCGCGAAGGGCTCGATGCCGCCAGGCTCGACGCGATCGGCGCCGCGCTCGACTGCTTCGATGCCATCAACATCCAGTTCACCAGCGGCACCACCGGCAACCCGAAGGGCGCGACGCTGACGCACCACAACATCGTCAACAATGCGCGCTTCATCGCCGAGGCGATGCGCTTCGGCGAGGCCGATTCGCTGTGCATACCCGTGCCGCTGTACCACTGCTTCGGCATGGTGCTGGCGGTGCTGGCGTGCACCTGCACCGGCGCGCGCATGGTGTTCCCGGGCGAAGCCTTCGACCCGTTGGCCGCGCTGCAGGCGGTGGCGCAGGAGCGCTGCACCGCGCTGCACGGCGTGCCGACCATGTTCATCGCCGAACTCGACCATCCGCGCTTCGCCGAGTTCGACCTGACGTCCTTGCGCACCGGCATCATGGCCGGCTCGCCGTGCCCGATCGAGACGATGAAGCGCGTCGTCTCGCAGATGCACATGAGCGAGGTGACCATCGCCTACGGCATGACCGAGACCTCGCCGGTGTCGTTCCAGAGTTCGACCACCGATCCGCTCGAGCGCCGCGTGTCCACCGTCGGCCGCATCCAGCCGCACCTGGAGGTGAAGATCGTCGACGCCGAAGGTCGCATCGTGCCGGTGGGCGAGAAGGGCGAGCTGTGCACCAAGGGCTACGCGGTGATGAAGGGCTACTGGGGCGACGAGAAGCGCACCGCCGAGGCCGTGCGCGACGGCTGGATGCACACCGGCGACCTCGCGACGATCGACGCGCAGGGCTACTGCAACATCGTCGGCCGCGTCAAGGACATGCTGATCCGCGGCGGCGAGAACGTCTACCCGCGCGAGGTCGAGGAGTTCCTGTTCCGGCATCCGTCGGTGCAGGCGGTGCAGGTGTTCGGCGTGCCCGATCCCAAGTACGGCGAGGAGGTCTGCGCCTGGATCACCGTGAAGCCCGGAAAGACCTGCACCGAGCAGGAGATCCGCGACTTCTGCAAGGATCAGATCGCCCACTACAAGGTGCCGCGCCACATCCGCTTCGTGCCCGAGATGCCGATGACGATCACCGGCAAGGTGCAGAAGTTCGTGATGCGCGAGAAGATGATCCAGGAACTCGGCCTGTCCGAGTCGAAGACGGCCTGACCGGCGCACTCGCATGGTTTGCTAGCGTTGTTTCCAGGCCTGCGTGCGCCGGTCGATCCAACGGCCCAGCAGCATGAACAGCACGGTCGCGATCGCCGACGCGGCGGCGATCAGTACCGCCATCGCGGCGGCGGGAGCCAGCTCGCCGGCCTCGTCCATGTTGAGGATCGCGATCGACGCCAGCCGCGTCTCGGGCGAGTAGAGGAACACCACCGCCGAGATCGTGGTCATCGCGTTGATGAAGAAGTAGCGCGCGATGTCCACCAGCACCGGCGTGCAGATCGGCAACGTCACGCGCCCGAACGTGCGGTACCAGGGCACCTTCAGCGACGCCGACACCGCCTCGAACTCCGTATCGAGCGACTTGAGTGCCGTCACCGCGGTGAGGTGGCCGGTGGTATAGAAGTGCACGGCAGTGCACAGCGTCATCAGCGTCAGCGTGTGGTACAGGCCGTTCAGCGGGTTGGCCGGCGCGTTGAAGAAGAAGATGTAGCCCAGGCCCAGCACCAGCCCCGGCACCGCCATCGGCGTGATCGCCAGCATGCGCAGCACGCCGCGCAGGCCTTCGAGGCCGCGCGTCTTCTCTTGCAGGTAGGCGCCGACGAAGACCAGCATCGTGCCCACCAGCGCGGTGCCGGCGGCCATCATCAGGCTGTTCAGGAACCCGGTGGCGACCTCGTTGTCGATCAGACCGTAGATGTAATGCTTCAGGCTCGGCGTCAGGTTGTACGGCCAGAAGGTGGCCAGCGAGGCAAACACCGCCATCGCCAGCATCGCCAGCATCAGCAGCGCGATCACGATGCAGAAGGCCGTCATCGCCAGGTCGAAGCCGCGCGACGGCCGCGGCACGTAGGGCACGGCGCGCGCGGTCAGCATCGCGGTCTGCCGGCGCTGCACCGCATAGTCGAGGCCGAAGGTCAGCGCCGCCGGCGCCAGCAGCAGGATGGCGACCACCGCGCCGCCGGAGAAATCCTGCTGGCCGATCACCAGCTTGAACACGTCGGTGGCCAGCACGTTGAAGTTGCCGCCGATCACCTTCGGGATGCCGAAGTCGGTGATGGCCAGCGTGAAGGTCACCAGCGCGGCCGAAATCAACCCATAGCGCGCACCGGGCAGCGTGATGGTGAGGAACTTGCGCCAGCGCGTGGTGCCCATCGCGTCGGCTGCCTCGTACAGCCGCGCGTCGGCCAGCGCGAGCGCCGAGATCAGGATCATCAGCGTGTGCGGGAACGTGGCCAGGCATTCGGCCATCACGATGCCCGGCGCACCGTAGATCTGCTCGATGCCGAGATCCTGCATCACCTCCTTCAGCACGCCCTGGTTGCCGAACCAATACAGCAGCGACAACGCCGACAGCAGCGAAGGCGCCAGCAGCGGCACCAGCGCGATGCCGCGGAACAGCCCCTTGGCCGGCATGCACGAGCGTGTAAGTGCGTAGGCGAAGCCGAACGCCAGCGGTACGGTGATCGCGGTCACTGCGGCCGACACCCACAGGCTGTTCCACACGCTTTGCAGCAGCGCGGGCGTGCGCGCGTAGTTCACGAAGTTGGCCACGCCGACGAAGCGGCCGGCGTCGTTCTCGATCGCCTGGCGCAGGATCGCCAGCAGCGGCAGCGCCAGGAACGCCACCAGGACCAGCACGATGGCGACGATCGTCAGCTGCGCGGCGCGGTCGCTCCAGTGCAGCTTCAGTCGCAGGGCGGCCGGCTGTCTGCGCAGCACCGCAGCCATGCTCAGAACACCCGCACGCGCTCTTGCAGCAGGCGCAACCGCAGGCTGGAGCCGACCTCGAGCGATTGCTCGGCCAGGTAGTTCAGCGACAGGTACACCGTCAGCCGGTGCGGCGCGAACGCCGTCGAGGCGACGTGCACGTGGCAGTAGGAGCCGAGGAACTCGATCTTCTCGATCGCGGCGTCGAAGCCGAGCGGATCGTCGTCGGCGATCGGCCGCGCCAGCACGTCCTCGGGCCGCAGATAGACACGCACCTCGCGGTCGGCGCCTTCGATACCCCAGGCGAGCGAGCCGGCGTGCAGGCGGCCGGCGCGCACCGTGCCGGGGAGTACGTTGACCTTGCCGACGAAATCGGCCACGAAGGGCGACGCCGGCTCGCGGTACACCTCGAGCGGCGTGCCGATCTGCTCGATCGCCCCGTGGTTCATCACCACGATGCGGTCGGCCACCGAGAGCGCCTCTTCCTGATCGTGGGTGACCATGATGGTGGTGACTCCGAGCTTGCGCTGCAGCGCGCGAATCTCCTGTCGCAGGCGAACGCGCTCGAGCGCGTCGAGCGCCGACAGCGGCTCGTCGAGCAGCAGCAGGCCCGGCGAGGTGGCCAGCGCGCGCGCCAGCGCGATGCGCTGCTGCTGGCCGCCTGAGAGCTGCGCCGGGTACTTGCGCTCGCTGCCGGGCAGCCCCACCAGCCGCAGCAGTTCGACCACGCGCTGCGCGATCTGCGCCTTCGGCATCTTGCGGTTCACCAACCCGTAGGCCACGTTGTCGGCCACGCTCAGGTTGGGAAACAGCGCGTAGCTCTGGAACACGATGCCGTAGTCGCGCTGCGCCGGCGGCAGGCGCGAGATGTCGCGCTCGTTCTGCCAGATCTCGCCGCTGGTCTGCACCTCGAGCCCGGCGATGACGCGCAGCAGCGTGGTCTTGCCGCAGCCCGAAGGGCCGAGGAAGCACATGAACTCGCCCCTGCGCACGCCCAGCTCGATGTGCCGCAGCGCGACGAAGCTGCCGAACGCCTTGTGGATTCCGTGCAGCTCGATCGAGTGGTCGGGGCTCATGGATGAGTGTCGCGGCACCGCGCGCGTTGCGCCGGGCGCCTGGCGGCGCCGCGGCGGCGCCGGCGCCCTGGGGGCACCGGGCGCGTCAGCGCTTTTCGGACTTTGCGCTGTAGCGCTTGTTCCACTCGGCGAGGATGCGCTCGCGGTTGCTGGCCGAATAGTCGAAGTCCATCTTGATCAGCCGCGACTCGTAGTCGGCAGGGATGTTGGCCAGCTTCGGCGCCACCCCGGGCTGCGCGGTGATCGCGAAGTTCTTGCCGTACAGCATCATCGCGTCCTTGCTGCTGGCCCAGTCGGCGAGCTTCTTGGCGGCCTCGAGTTTTTTGGTGCCCTTGTGGATCGCGAATGCCTCGAGATCCCAGCCCAGGCCTTCCTTCGGGAACACGAGGTCGATCGGCGCGCCCTTCGATTTGTTGCTGTGGCCGCGGTACTCGAACGAGATGCCCAGGGTGTATTCGCCGGCGGCGGCCATGTTGCACGGCTTGGAGCCGGAGTGGGTGTACTGCGCGATGTTCTCGTGCAGGCCATCCATGTACTTCCAGCCGCCGCCCTTGCCGCCGTCGTCGCCCCACATCTGCAGCCAGGCGACGACGTCGAAGTAGCCGGTGCCCGACGAGGCCGGGTTGGGCATCACGACCTGACCCTTGTAGACCGGCTTGAGCAGGTCCTTCCAGCCCTCGGGCTTGGGGATGTTGCGCTTCTTGGCCTCGATGGTGTTGAAGCACACCACCGCGCCGTAGACGTCCATGCCCCACCACGCCGGCGGGTTCTTCTTGTCGCGATACTGGCCCATGATGGCATCGAGGTTCAACGGCGCGTACGGCTCGAGCATGCCTTGCTGGTCGAACAGCGCCAGGCCCGACGCCGCCACGCCCCAGATGACGTCGGCCTGCGGGTTGGACTTCTCGGCCAGCAGCTTGGCGATGACGACTCCGGTGGAGTCGCGCACGAACTTCAGCTCGATGTTCGGCTCGGCCTTCGCGAAGCCGTCCTGGTAGGCCTTGATCTGGTCGGTCTCGAGCGCGGTGTAGACGAGCAGGCTGGTCTTCTGTGCGTACGCGCTGCCGCCCAAAGCCAGAGCGGTGGCGGCCAGCAGGGGGGCGATGCCCGGAATGCGCATGGGTCTTCTCCTCGATGTGGCAGTGGACAGGCAGGTTACGGATGCGCGGGCGCCACGCAAGGCATGACAACCCGATGTTCGACGCCCGTCCCCCTGGGCATCACGCTAGCGCGCCGCGTTTCGTGGTGTCAACGGTATTTTGCCGATTGTTGACAATTTGCAAAACCGCGGCTTCAATCGAGCCCCCCGGGAGGGATGCGTCCCGCCCCGGCGCGCGACGCAGTTGTCGCACTCGGCGACCGGCACGTGGCGGGCAGCGCGCACAATGGTCGTGGCCCCGCCCGCGGCTGCGAGCGCAGCAGCGGGAGCGTTTGCCGGATTTCATGGTTCATCTGCTCAATCTGTTCGCTGCGATCGCCCTGCTGGTGTGGGGAACGCAGATCGTTCGCACCGGCATCCTGCGCGTCTTCGGCGAGAACCTGCGCCACGTGCTGGCCGTGGGCATGCGTTCGCGGGTGCAGGCGATGCTGGCCGGCGTCGGCGTGACCAGCCTGATCCAGAGCGCCACCGCAACCTGCCTGATCGCCGCCTCGTTCCTCGGCCGCGCGCTGGTCACGCTGTCGGCGGCGCTGGCGGTGATGCTGGGCGCCGACGTCGGCAGCGCGCTGATGACGGTGGTGTTCTCGTTCGACCTGTCGTGGTTGTCGCCGCTGCTGATCTTCGGCGGGGTGGTGGCGTTCATCTCGCGCGACAAGACCACGTTCGGACAACTCGGCCGGGTGGCGATCGGGCTCGGGCTGATCCTGCTGTCGCTGCAGCTGATCGTGGCCGCGACGCGGCCGCTGGTGGATTCCCTGGCGGTGCGTGCCCTGCTCGAGGCGCTGCCGCAGGACGTGATGCTCGACATGCTGGTGGGCGGCGTGCTCGCGGTGGCGGCGTACTCGAGCCTGGCGATCGTGCTGCTGGTGGCGACGCTGGCGGTGTCGGGGGCCATCACGGTGCCGATCGCGCTCGGCCTGGTGCTCGGCGCCAACCTCGGCAGCGCGCTGCTGGCCGTGATGCTGACGTCGAAGTCGGCGCTCGTCGAGCGGCGGCTGCCGATCGGCAACCTGCTGTTCAAGCTGGTCGGCGCGCTGTGCGCGATCCCGCTGCTGCCGGTGGCGCAGAACGCGCTGCAGCTCGCCAGCGGCCAGGTGCATCAGCAGGTGGTGCTGTTCCACCTGCTGTTCAACGTCGTGCTGATGCTGGTGTTCATCGGCCTCACCGGGCTGGCCGCCAAGCTGCTGCTGAAGCTGTTTCCCGAGCCGCGGGCGGGCGCGACGGTGCAGCGGCCACGGCATCTCGATCCGTCGGCGCTGGCCACGCCGAGCCTGGCGATTAGCTGCGCGGCGCGCGAGGCGCTGTACCAGGCCGACGTGGTGGAGACCATGCTGCGCGGCATCGTGCCGGTGCTGCGCAGCAACGACCTCGCGCTGGCCGAGCAGTTGCGACAGATGGACGACACGGTCGACGAGGCGTACACGTCGATCAAGCTGTATCTCACGCAGATCTCGCGCGAGGCGCTGTCCGAGCGCGAGGGCCGGCGCTGGACCGACGTGATGTCGTTCACCATCAACATGGAGCAGATCGGCGACATCATCGAGCGCGTGCTGCAGGACATCGAGGACAAGAAGATCCGGCCCAACCGGCGGCTGTCGGAGGCCGGCATGGGCGAGATCGTTCACCTGCACGAGCGGTTGATCGCGAACCTGCGGCTGGCGATGAGCGTATTCCTCGACGGCCACGTGCGCGACGCGCGCAAGCTGCTCGAGGAGAAGGCGCGCTTCCGCGACCTGCAGCACGAGTACGCGGCCAGCCACATCGCGCGGCTGCAGGACAACACGCCGCATAGCATCGAGACCAGCTCGCTGCACCTCGACCTGATCAGCGAGTTGAAGCGCATCAACTCGCAAATCTGCTCGATCGCCTACCCGATCCTCGAATCGGCCGGCGCGCTGACGGCCACGCGCATCCGCCCATCGGTGCTGACGCCCACCGAGTCGGACCTGCAGAAGCTCGGCGACGGCTGACGCCAGCGCAGGCGATGGCGCGGCGCGGCCGGCGGGTTTCGATGTGCGCACCGAGCGGGCGTGCGCTTTGCCGCAGGCGGCCAACCGCGACCGCCGCCGCATGACGCTCACCTGGCCGATCGTGCTCGCGGTGCTGTTCGGCGCCGTGCTGCACGCCGGCTGGAACGCGCTGGTCAAGTCCAGCGGCGACAAGGAAGTCGACACCGCGCTGGTGCACTTCCTGGGCGCTGTGGTGGCGCTGCCGGCGCTGCTGCTGGCGGGAGCGCCACCGGCGGCCACCTGGCCGTTCATCGGCTCTTCGCTGGTGGTGCACGTTGCCTACTACGTGACGCTGGCCGGCGCCTACAAGCACGGTGACCTTGGCCTGACGTACCCGATCATGCGCGGCAGCGCGCCGCTGCTGGTGGCGCTGGGCAGCTCGGCGGTGCTGGGCGAATCGCTGTCGCCGCTGGCCTGGGCCGGCGTGGCCGGCGTCACGCTCGGGGTGGCGATGGTCGGCCTGGCGCACCCGGGCGAGACGCTGCACCACCGCCGCGCGCTGGGCTTCGCGCTGACCAACGCGGTGGTCATCATGACCTACACCTTCATCGACGGCAGCGGCGTTCGCGCCTCGGTGGGCGCCGGCGGCAGCGCGGCGAGCTACGTGTTCCTGCTGTTCGTGCTCGACGGCATTCCGTACCCGGCGATGGTGATGCTGCGGCGCGACGTCGCCGGGAGGCGCGCGATCCTCTGCTACGCCCGGCGGCGCTGGCCGCTGGCGGCGCTCGGCGGCGCGGCGTCGATCGGCTCGTATGCGATCGCGCTGTGGGCGATGACGCGCGCGCCGGTGGCCGCGGTGTCGGCGTTGCGCGAGACCTCGGTGCTGTTCGCCACGCTGCTCGGGGCGTGGCTGCTGAAGGAGCGGCTCGGCGCGCAGCGGCTGGCCGGTGCGCTGGTCATCGTCGGCGGGGTCATCGCGCTGCGCTTCGGCTGAGGGGCGGGGCACGGCGCGGGCCGGGTCAGTATATTGTTGACAATCTGCAAACGGCCTCGTACGCTGCGCCGGCCGCTGCCTTCTCGCAACCGACGATGCCCAGCTCCGCCGACCCCAGCAAACGCGCGCCCGCGGCGGCGGCGATCGAGCTGCTGCGCGAGAACTCGCTGGCGATGCTGGCGCAGCGCGAGTTGGAGCGGCGCATCGTGGCGGGCGAACTGGCGGTCGGCTCCAAGCTCAACGAGGTCGAGATCGCCCAGACGCTGGGCGTGTCGCGCGGCCCGGTGCGAGAGGCGTTCCGCGCGCTCGACCAGGCCGGCCTGGTGCGGGTCGAGAAGAACCGCGGCGTCTTCGTGCGCCAGGTGTCGCTGCAGGAGGCCAACGAGATCTACGAGGTGCGCGCGGCGCTGGACGGCCTGATCGGCCGGCTGGCGGCGCAGCGCATCGACGCCGACGAGCTGGAGCAGCTGCGCGCGATCGTCAAGAAGATGGCGGCGCTCGACAAGGCGCGCAAGGCCGAGGCGTACTTCGCGCTGAACCTCGAGTTCCACGAGGTGGTGGCGCGCGCCGCGCGCAACGCGTCGCTGCTGCGGCACTACCGGCGCGTGGTCAATGAGCTGGGCCTGTATCGCCGCGAGACGCTGGCCCGCAACAGCGACATCATCGGTGTCTCGACCCGCGAACACGAGGCGATCGTCGCCGCGCTGGCCAAGGGCGACGAGCGGCAGGCCGAGCGGTTGCTGGTCGAGCACGTGCTGCTCAGCCGCGAGCGCCTGCACGGCGCGATGGCGGCCAAGCCGGCCCGCGCGGCGCGGGTCGAGTCGTCGTGAGCGCGCGCGACACAACCATGGGGAAGCATGCGATGGCAGGCGAAAAGGCTTCGGTCACCGTCAACGGCATCGCCTACCGCTGGCCGCGCCGGCCGGTGGTGGTGGTGTGCATCGACGGCGGCGACCCGGCGTATCTGAGGCGCTTTCTCGACGACGGCGCGCTGCCGAACGTCGCGCGCTTCATCGCCGAGGGCTTCGGCACCGTGGCCGACGGCTCGATGCCGTCGTTCACCTGCCCGAACAACATGTCGATCATCACCGGCACGCCGACCTCGAAGCATGGCATCTCGGGCAATTTCTACCTCGACACCGCAACCTGGCAGCCGGTGGTGATGACCGGCCCCGAGCTGCTGCGCGGCGACACCATCCTGGCGAAGTTCGCCGACGCGGGGGCCAAGGTGGTCTCGATCACCGCCAAGGACAAGCTGCGCCGGCAGCTCGGCAAGGGGCTCGACGTGCGCCAGGGCCACGTCTCGTTCTCGTCGGAGCACGCGAGCCGCTGCACGCTGGCCGACAACGGCATCGAGAACGTGCTCGAGTTCGTCGGCATGCAGCAGCCCGGCATGTACTCGATGGAGCTGTCGCTGTTCGTGCTGGAGGCCGGGGTCAGGTTGCTGGCGCAGCGCCGGCCCGATCTGCTGTACCTGTCGCTGACCGACTGGGTGCAGCACAAGTACGCGCCCGAGGAGGCCGAGGCGCTGCGCTTTTACCGCGCGCTCGACGATTGCGTAGGCCGCCTGGCCGCGCTCGATGCGACGGTGGCGCTCACCGCCGACCACGGCATGAGCGACAAGAGCAACGCCGCGGGCGAACCCAACGTGATCTGGCTGCAGGACATCCTCGACGCGAAGTTCGGCGCCGAGGCTACCACCGTGATCTGCCCGATCACCGATGCCTTCGTCGGCCACCACGGCGCGCTCGGCGGCTTCGTGCGAGTGTGGAGCCGAGGCGCCGTCAGCGCGCGCCAGATCATCGAGCACATCGCGGGCATCGACGGCATCGAGATGGCCCTCGACCGCGAAACGGCGTGCCGCCTGTTCGACATGCCGGCCGACCGCGAGGGCGACGTCGCGGTGGTGGCGCGCCAAGACGTGTGCATCGGCAGCTCGGCCAAGGCGCACGACCTCTGCGGCCTGAAGGGCCACCGACTGCGCACGCACGGCGGCGTGTCGGAGACCCTGGTGCCGCTCATCGTCAACCGGCCCCTCACCGACGCCTACAAGCTCAAGGCCGCGGGGCAGCGATTGAAGAGCTGGCAGATCTTCGACTTCGCCATCAACGGCACGCAATGAACCCACCCCCGAAGCGGCCTAGCGGCCGCCTCCCCCTCAAGGGGGCAACCCCAGCGGCCCGGCAAAGCCGGATCCGCGGTGTTCGCTTGGATAGCGGCATCGCATGCCTCGTCGCACGCTCAGGCTTGCGGAGATCCTAGCTTTGGCGACTGTGACGACTCCTGACACCCGCCGAGAGCCGATGCGCATCGCCGGCGACGCGGTGCACGCCGAGCGCGTGATCGCGGTGCACTATCCGTACAGCGGCGAAATCGTCGCCACCGTGCCGCGTGCGAGCGTCGACGACGTGCGCCGCGCCATCCGCATCGCGCGCGACTACAAGCCGACGCTGACGCGCCACGAGCGCTATCGCATCCTGATGCGCGCCGGCGAGCTGATCGCGCAGCGCAAGGAAGCGATCGCGCGCCAGATCACGCTCGAATCGGGCTTGTGCCTGAAGGATTCGACCTACGAAGTCGGCCGCGCCAGCGACGTGTTGTTGTTCGCCGCGCAGCAGGCACTGGTCGACGACGGCCAGAGCTTTTCCTGCGACCTCACGCATCACGGCAAGCAGCGCCGCGTGCACACGATGCGCGAGCCGCTGCACGGCGTGATCACCGCGATCACGCCGTTCAACCACCCGCTGAACCAGGTGATCCACAAGGTGGCGCCGGCGGTGGCGACCAACAACCGCATGGTGCTCAAGCCGAGCGAGAAGACGCCGCTGGCGGCGCTGACCTTGGCCGACATCCTGTACGAGGCGGGGCTGCCGCCGCCGATGCTGAGCGTGGTCACCGGCGAGCCGGGCGAGATCGCCGACGAGATGCTGACGCATCCCGACGTCGACCTCGTCACCTTCACCGGCGGCGTGGCGATCGGCAAGCTGATCGCGGCGCGCGCGGTCTACAAGCGGCAGGTGCTCGAGTTGGGCGGCAACGACCCGCTGATCGTGATGGACGACGCCGACGTCAACAAGGCCGCCGAACTCGCGGCCAGCGGCTCGTACAAGAACAGCGGCCAGCGCTGCACCGCGGTCAAGCGCATCTTCGTGCACGAGCGGCTGGCCGATGACTTCACGCAGGCGCTGCTCGAGCGCACCAAGGCGTGGCGCCATGGCGACCCGCTCGACCCCAAGGTCGACATGGGCACGGTGATCGACGAGCGCGCGGCGATGCTGTTCGAGCGCCGCGTCGGCGACGCGGTGTCGCAGGGCGCGCGCCTGCTGCACGGCAACCAGCGCGAGGGCGCGCTGTACTCGCCGACGCTGCTCGACCGCGTGCGCGGCGAGATGGAGGTGGTGCAGCAGGAGACCTTCGGCCCGGTGTCGCCGGTGATCACGTTCAAGGACGTCGACGACGCCATCCGCCAGGTCAACTCCACCGCGTTCGGCCTGTCGTCGGGCGTCTGCACCAATCGGCTCGACGACGTCATGCGCTTCGTTCGCGAGCTGCACGTGGGCTCGGTCAACGTGTGGGAGGTGCCTGGCTATCGCCTCGAGCTGACGCCGTTCGGTGGCATCAAGGACTCGGGCCTCGGCTACAAAGAGGGCGTGCAGGAGGCCTGCAAGAGCTTCACCCACGTGAAGACGTATTCGCTGCCGTGGTGAGGCGGGGCCGCGTCCGATGACCCTGCCTGGCCAGGCGCGCGTGGTCATCGTCGGCGGCGGCATCGCCGGCTGCTCGACCGCCTACCACCTCGCCAAACTCGGCATCACCGAAGTGCTGCTGCTCGAGCAGGGCAAGCTCACCTGCGGCACCACCTGGCACGCGGCCGGGCTGGTTGGCCAGATGCGGCCCAACCGCAACATGACCGCGATGAGCAAGTACGGCATCGATCTGTACTCGACGCTCGAAGCGGAAACCGGCCTGGCCACCGGCTGGAAGCAATGCGGCAGCGTCAACGTGGCGGCCACGCCCGAGCGCTGGCAGGTGTTGAAGAAGCAGGCCGCGCTGGCGCGCAGCTTCGGCGTCGAGGTGCAACTCATCACGCCGCGGGAGGCGGGCGACCTCGTCCCGGTGATGCGCACCGACGACCTGCACGGCGCGATGTGGATCCCCGGCGACGGCAAGGCCAACCCGGCCGACCTGTGCATGAGCCTTGCCAAGGGCGCGCGCAACCGCGGCGTGCGCGTCGTCGAAGGCGTCGAGGTGACGGGCGTCGTCACCGAGCGCGACGGCGGCAGCCGGCGCGTGGCGGGCGTGCGCACGGCCGAGGGCGACGTGCGCTGCGAGGTGCTGGTCAACTGCGCCGGCCAGTGGGCGCGGCAGTTCGGTGCGATGGCCGGCGTCAACGTGCCGCTGTATTCGGCCGAGCACTTCTACATCGTCACCGGCCGCATCGACGGCGTGCATCCGATGCTGCCCGTGGTGCGCGACCCCGACGGTTTCATCTACTACAAGGAGGAGGTCGGCGGCCTGCTGATGGGCGGCTTCGAGCCCAAGGCCAAGCCGTGGCGGGTCGACCCGATCCCGAGCACGTTCCAATTCCAGTTGCTCGACGAAGACTGGGATCAATTCGAGCCGCTGATGACCAGCGCGATCCACCGCACGCCGTGCCTGGAGAGCGCGCAGATCAAGCTGCTGCTCAACGGCCCGGAGAGCTTCACGCCCGACGGCAACTTCATCGTCGGCGAGGCGCCGGGGCTGCGCCAGTACTTCGTCTGCGCGGGCTTCAACTCGGCGGGCATCGCCAACTCCGGCGGCGCCGGGCGCCTGATTGCGCAGTGGATCGCCGAAGGCCAGGCGCCAGGCGACCTGTGGGACGTCGACGTGCGCCGCTTCGGGCCGTTCGCCGCCAACCGAAAGGCGCTGGCCGAGCGCACCGCCGAGACGCTCGGCCTGCACTACGCGATGCGCTGGCCGCGGCAGGAGCTGCTGAGCAGCCGGCCATTGCGCACCTCGCCGCTGTACGACCTTCTCGACGCCAAGGGCGCGCAGTGGGGCAGCAAGAACGGCTGGGAGAGGGCCAACTACTTCAAGCCCGCCGGCGCCGCGCCCCCGGCGCACACGCTGGGGACGCCCGGCTGGCTGCCGTGGGTGCAGGCCGAACAGCGCGCCACGCGCGAAGGCGTTGCGATCTACGACCAGACCTCGTTCGGCAAGCTGCTGGTGCAGGGGCGCGACGCGCTCGCGGTGCTGCAGCGGCTGTGCGCCAACGAAGTCGACGTGCCGGTCGGCCGCATGGTCTACACAGCGATGCTCAACCCACGCGGTGGCTTCGAGAGCGACCTCACCGTGATGCGCCTGGCCGACGACCGCTTCCAGCTCGTCACCGGCTCGGCGCAACCGCAGCGCGACCTCGACTGGATCGAGCGCCACCTGCCGTCCGACGGCAGCGCGACCCTGACCGACGTCACCGGCGCCTGGGGCGTGTTGATGCTCGCCGGCCCCCGAGCTCGTGAC
>DASURM010000218.1:0-5923 GCA_036280035.1 Burkholderiaceae bacterium
CGCTGATCGCCACCTACGACAACGCCAACAGCCTGCACACCAACGCCTACGACGAGGCGATCACCACCCCCACCGAGGAGAGCGTCCGCCGCGCGATGGCGATCCAGCTGGTCATCAACCGCGAGTGGGGTCTGGCGAAGAACGAGAACCCGAACCAGGGCGCGTTCGTGATCGACGAGTTGACCGAGCTGGTCGAAGAAGCGGTGCTGGCCGAGTTCGAGCGCATCACCGAGCGCGGCGGCGTGCTCGGCGCGATGGAAACCGGCTACCAGCGCAGCAAGATCCAGGAAGAGAGCCTGCACTACGAGATGCTCAAGCACACCGGCGAGTACCCGATCGTCGGCGTCAACACCTTCCGCAACCCGCACGGCGACCCGGTGCCCGAGCACATCGAGCTGGCGCGCTCGACCGACGACGAGAAGCAGTCGCAGCTGAAGCGGCTGCACGACTTCCACACGCGCCACGCCGCCGACGCGGCGGCCATGCTCGAGCGCCTGCAGCAGGCGGTGATCGACGAGCGCAATGTGTTCGAGGTGCTGATGGCGGCGGTGCGTTGCTGCTCACTTGGCCAGATCACGTCGGCGCTGTTCGAGGTGGGTGGCCAGTACCGGCGCAGCATGTAGTCGACCGGCATCGATCCCCCTAGCAACACAGCGCGTCGCGGCTGGCGCGCACACTGTGCCCACTCGATAATCGGCGCATGTCGCGTCCTGGGGTCACGCCGGCAACATCGAAGGGGCTGCGTCTGGCCCGCAAGGCGTGGCAGTTGCTGCACCAGGACTCCGCGCGCTCGGTCGAGCTGGCACGGCAGGCGTTGCAGGAGGCGCTTTCCCACGACGACCGGCTCGGCCAGGCGTGGGCGCGATTGGCCATCGGCTTCCACCTGCTGTACTTCGACACGCCAGCCGAGGCCACCGTCGAGCTGACTGCCGCGCAGGCGCAGTTCGAGCAGCTCGACGACCAGCCGGGCTTCATCCTGGCCGGCGCCGGGCTGGCGCGCTGCCTGTGGCGCGAGGGCAAGTTCGCGGCGTCGCTCGAACTGGTGCTGCCGCTGCGCGAGCCCGGCCTGCAGGTGCTGCAGCACGAGCAACGCGGTGTGCTGCTCAACACCATCGCCGGCTGCTATTCGGCGCAGGGCCGCTCCGAGCAGGCCTTCGCCTACATGTACCAGGCGCTGCGCGACTCGGGGCCCACCCACGGACGCGGCTTCGACGCGGTGCTGTACTGCAACCTCGCGCACGAGCTGCAGCAGATCGGCGACTATCAGGAGGCGCTGCGCTACCTCGACCAAGGCATCTCGCGCTGCAACGAATTGAGCAACGCGCGACTGCTGTCGGTGCTGCTGGTCAACCGCATCATCTGCCTGACCGAACTCGGCCGCGCCCAGGAGGCGATGCTCGACGTGCTGCAGGTGCGCAACCTGCCCGCCGGGCCCACCGGCCGCGGCACCATGGCCACCGCCTTCGAGACGCTGGCCATCGCCGCCCTGCGCGCCGGCGAGCTGCAAACCGGCCGCGAGCTGGTCGAGCTGGCTCAGGCGGCGCCGCGCGCCGACATCCCCGACGAGCACGTCGAACTGGCGATCGCCTCGGCGCTGCTCGAGGGCCAGCAGGGCCGCTGGGCGCAGGCGCTGCGCTCGCTCGACCGCGTGCTGGCGCTGGTGGGTGCCGACGACCGCGACGCCGCCGAAGGCCTGAGCCTGCGCGTGCGCTGCATGTACTTCTCGCTGCGCTCGGAGATCCACGAGCAGCTCGGCGATACGGCGCGGGCGCTGGTGCACATGCGCGTCTGGCAACAGCTGCACGTGGCGCGCGCGCACCTCGCCTCGCGCGCGCGCTACCAGGCCGCCGCGCTGCAGACCGAGCTGATGCGCCTGCAGCACAAGCTCGACGAGCAATCGTCGCAGCGGCGCAGCAGCGAGCGCGCCAAGGCCGAGCTGGAGACGGCCAACGCGCAGCTGTCGCGCAAGATGGCCGAGGTGCAGGCGCTGCAGTCGGCGCTGAAGGACCAGGCGGTGCGCGACGCGCTGACCGGCCTGTTCAACCGCCGCTACCTGAACGAGACGCTGCCCACCGCGCTGGCGTTGGCGCGCCGCGAGCATCAGCCGCTGGCCGTCGCCATCATCGACCTCGATCATTTCAAGGCGGTCAACGACCGCTACGGGCACGGCGCCGGCGACACGCTGCTGTCGGCATTCGGCCGCCTGCTGGCCTCGCATTGCCGCAAGAGCGACGTCGCCTGCCGCTATGGCGGCGAGGAGTTCTGCCTGCTGTTGCCGCGCACCGACGCCGCTACCGCGCAGCGCAAGGTGTCGCATCTGCTCGCGCTGTGGCGGCAGCAGCGCTTCGAGATCGAAGGCGACGCGCTGTGCGGCCTCAGCTTCTCGGCCGGCATCTCCGATTCGATCCGTGCGCCGCTGTCGCCGCAGATGCTGCTGCAGGCGGCCGACCAGCAACTGCTGGCTGCCAAGCAGCGCGGCCGCAGCCGCGTGCTCGCTCTCGGCACCCAGGAAGCCGCGCACTGAGCGAGATCGCCCGCGCTCGTCAGCTCACCTTGTAGGTCATCAGGTGAATGCTGGTCTCGGTGGCGCCGATGCCCTTGATCAGGCGCAGGCGCTCGAGCACCTGTCCCAGCTCGGTGAGGTTCGACGAGCGGATCTCGGCCAGCAGGTCCCAGCGCCCGTTGGTGTCGTGCACCGAAGCGACGCCGGGCTCGCCGAGCAGCGTGGCGATCACCTTGCGCATCTGGTTGCCCTCCACCGCGATGCTGGTCCAGGCCTTGATCTCGTTGGGCTGCACGTCGGGCTTCAGGCGCACCGTGTAGCCGGTGATCACACCGTCGTCCTCGAGGCGCGTGATGCGGTTCTTGATCGTGCCGCGCGACACGCCGAGCTTGTGCGCCAGCGTCGCCACCGTGACGCGGGCGTTCTGGCGCAACAGCGCGATCAGCCGCCGGTCGAGGTCGTCCATTGATCGAAGTGTCAGTCGGCTCTGCCACTTTGTCAACAAACTGAACGATCTGTCGCATTGTCGGTGCTTTTCGTTGCCGCAACCCGGCGGAACAATGACACCGATGCTGCCGAATCGCGCTACCCCATGACGCTGCTGCTCACTCCTCGCGACGTTGCGCACATCGTGCGCGCGCAGGGCGTCGCCGGCTCGCTGCAGCGGCTCGCGCGCACGATCGAGGACGACTTCCGCCGCTGGGTCGAGTTCGACAAGAGCGCGCGCTGCGCGAGCCACTCGCGCGACGGCGTGATCGAACTGATGCCGATCAGCGACGGCGTGCGCTACGCGTTCAAGTACGTCAACGGCCACCCCGCCAACACGCCGCTCGGTCTGCCCACGGTGATGGCCTTCGGCGTGCTGGCCGACGTGGCCACCGGTGCGCCCGAATTCCTCAGCGAGCTGACGCTCAGCACCGCGCTGCGCACCGCGGCCACCTCGGCGCTGGCCGCACGCGCGCTGGCACGACCGGGCAGCCGCACGATGGCACTGATCGGCAACGGCGCGCAGGCGGAGTTCCAGGCGCTGGCGTTTCACCACCTGCTGGGCATCGACGAGATCCGCGCCTACGACACCGACCTCGCGGCGACGGCCAAGCTGCGGCACCACCTGCGCTGCGTGCGCGGCCTGAGCGTTCGCGCCTGCGCCAGCACCGCCGATGCCGTTCGCGGCGCCGACATCGTGACCACCGCCACCGCCGACAAGACGCGCGCCGCGATCCTTCGCGCCGACGTGATCGAACCGGGCATGCACATCAACGCGATCGGCGGCGATTGCCCAGGCAAGACCGAACTGCACCCCGAGGTGCTGCGCGGCGCGCGCGTGGTCGTGGAATACGAGCCGCAGACGCGCATCGAAGGCGACATCCAGCAGTTGGCGCCAGATTTCCCGGTGACCGAGCTGTGGCAAGTGCTGCAAGGCCTTGCTCCCGGCCGCGAGCACGCGCAGCAGATCACCGTGTTCGACTCCGTGGGCTTCGCGCTCGAGGACTTCTCCGCGCTGCGCTGGCTGCGCGACAGTGCCCTCGAACTGGGGCTGGGCTCGGCGGTGGCGCTGGTGCCCGAACTCGACGACCCGAAGGATCTGTTCGCGCTGCTCGGCACCACGCCGGCGCAAGCGGCGGCGCCGACCACGCGCAAGCCTGACGCGTTGCTGTCGGCCTGAGCTGAGCACCGCCGAACCGCTGTTCGAAGAGCAGCCCGCCGGCTCGCTGCCCGAGACGCGCAGATTCACCCCGTAAGCGCGTGCCCCTGCCAAGGACAACGGCAGCACGGTTACTGTTTTCCCCCCGGCGTCGGGGGAACGGCTGCTGTCGGTGCGCTCCGATAATCCGGCGCAACCGCACGGCCTTTGCATGTTCGACATCGCCGCCACCGTCGTTCGCATCGGCCTCGCCGGTCGCGCGTTGGCGATCGGTGCAGCTGCCGCGCTGTCCATCGCTGCAGCGGCGCAGCCCGTCAGGCCTGCAAGGGCGATGCCAGCAGCGGCAGTGCCGCCCGGTGCGGCCGCAGGGCCGGTCGCCAACGGCTATCGCATCGCGCCGACCCCTTCATGGGTGATCGACATCGATGCGCCGACTCGCGTCAACCCTGTCGTGCCGACCAAGGGCCCGGGCTATCGCGTGCTGCTGTCGGACGTGCAGACGCGGCTCGACGCGCCGGGCGAGCAGCAGCAGTACGTGCGCTCGCGCCTGGTGGCAACCGAAAGCGCGGCGCTGGCCGAGGTGTCGAAGGCCGAGCTGCCGTTCAACCCGGCGTACCAGACGCTGACGCTGCACGAGGTGGCGCTGTGGCGCGATGGCGTGCGCCACGATCGGCTCGCCGGTGCACGCATCGAGCTGCTGCGCCGCGAGGAGCGACTCGAGCAGAGCACGCTCACCGGCATGCAGACGCTGCTGGTGGTGCTCAGCGATGTCCGTGTCGGCGACGCGGTCGACATCGCCTACACGCTGCACGGCGCCAACCCGATCTTCAAGGGCCGCTTCGCCGAGAACTACCAGCTGACGTTCGGCTCGACGGCCGACGTGGTGCACGTCCGCGTCGATCATCCGGCGGACCGCGCACTGCGCGTCAGGGGCATCCGCAACGAGGTGGTGCCCGAGATCAAGCGCGACGGCGACCGCGAGAGCCTGCGCATCGTGCGGCGCAACGTGCCGATGGTGCGTGCCGAGGAACGCGTGCCGCCCTGGTACAAGGTGTGGCCGTCGGTGCACATCAGCGAGTACCGCGACTGGAACGAGGTGGCTCGCTGGGCCGAAGACCTGTTCGCCGACTCCAGCGCCCTGGGCCCCGAGCTCGAAGCCCGCATCGACGCCTGGCGCAGCCGAGGGTTGTCGCGCGAGCGCCTCGCCGCCGAGGTGCTGGAGATGGTGCAGGACGAGGTGCGCTACTTCAGCGCCAGCCTGGGCGAAAGCTCGCACCGGCCCAAGCCCGCCGCCCGCACGTATGCCGAGCGGCTGGGCGACTGCAAGGACAAGGTTGCACTGCTCGACGCGGTGCTGCAGCGGCTGGGTTTCGATGCGCGAGCGGCCCTGGTGTCGGTGCAGCGCAACCGCGGCATCGCCGACTACCTGCCCGGACACGACCAGTTCGACCACGTGATCACGCGGTTGCAGCTCGACGACAAGGTCTACTGGCTCGACCCCACGCTGCAGAAGCAGGGCCGCCGGCTCGACAGCCGAGGGCATCCGAACTACGGCCTGGCGCTGGTGGTCGCGCCGTCGACGCAGACGCTGGCGCGGGTCGACGTGCCCGCCGGCGCGCCGGAGGGCATGGAATTCGACCAGACCTGGGATCTGTCGGATCTGACGCGCGCCGCACGGTTCACGTCGATCGTGCGGCTGCGCGGCATGGCCGCGGAGTCGTGGCGCAACGCGGTGGCCGCCGGCGGCGCGGAGCGCATCGCCGAGAACATGGCCG
>DASURM010000219.1:0-2935 GCA_036280035.1 Burkholderiaceae bacterium
AGGATGTTGTTGAAGTCGTGCGCGATGCCGCCGGCCAGCGTGCCGATCGCCTCCAGCTTCTGCGCCTGGCGAAGCTGCACTTCGAGGTGCTCGCGCGCCGACTCGGCGTTCTTGCGATCGGTGACGTCCTCGATCGAGCCGGCCATGCGGTAGGCCTTGCCCTGCCCGTCGCGCAGCGCGACGCCGCGGTCCCGGTACCAGCGCCATTGCCCGGACGCGTGGCGCAGGCGTGCCTCGACCTCCCAATGGCCGCTGCGGCCGGCGAGGTAGTCGTCGATCGATCGCTCGGCGGCGACGTCGTCCGGGTGGTATTCGAAGGCGAACGCCCATTCGCTGCGAGGGCGCAACGGCTCGCCCGCAGCCAGGCCGAGCAGCTGCTGCGCGCGCGCCGAGACGAACAGCGTGTCGTTGGTGATGTCCCAGTCCCACATGCCGGCGTTCGACCCGTCGACCGCGAGCTCGTAACGCTCCTCGGAGCGACGCAGCGCCTGCTCGGTCTTCTTCAGCGCGTCGACGTCGCTGATCGACCCGGCCCAGCGGATCGGATTGCCCGCCGGATCGCGCACCAGGCGGCCGCGCAAGCGCATCCAGTGGTATTCGCCGTCGGCACCGAGCAGGCGGTACTCACCCTCATGCGCCTCGGCCGGGTGGTTCCGGTTGTCGTGCAGTTCGGCCTTCACCCGCGCCACGTCACCGGGGTGGAAACGCGGCATCACCATCGCGATCCACTGCGCGCGCGTCAGCAGGCGCTCGTCGGGCGGCAGACCGATCAATCGCCAGGCCCGCGCCGAGGCGAACATGCGGTCGCCTGCGATGTCCCAGTCGAGGATGCCGTCGTTCGACCCTGCCAGCGCGAGCGCGTAGCGCTCCTGGCTCTCGCGCAGGGCCTGCTCGCCGCGCTTGCGCGCGTCGATGTCGCTCACCGAGCCGGCCATGCGCACCGGCCGGCCCTCGGCATCGCGGATGCACAGCGCACGTACGCGGATCCAGCGGTATCGAGGGCCCGATTTCTCGAGGCCGCCGTCGTGCCGCACGCGGTATTCGCACTCGTAGGCCGGCGTCTCGCCGGCCAGGTGTGCCCGCATGCCCTCGGCGCGGCGCGGCGCATCCTCCGGGTGCACGTGCAGCGATGCGTTCAGTTCGGCCAGTGGCTGCAGCTCGGGCCCCGGCGGCAGCGCCTGCAATTGGCGCGCGCGCGCCGACTCGAACGCCATGTTGGTCGTGAAGTCCCAATCCCATACGCCATCGTCGGAGCCGGCCACCGCCAGCGCAAAGCGCTGCTCCGACTGACGCTGCGACTCCTCGGCGCGCTTGCGCGCGGTGATGTCGACGCTGACGCCGGCCACGCGCTGCGGCTGTCCGGCCTCGTCGCGGAAGACCTGCGCCCGCGTCAGGATCCAGCGCAGCGCGCCGTCCGGCAGCGCGATTCGGTACTCGATGTCGAAGCGCGCCGCGCCGCCGCTCAGCACGTCGTGCTCGATCTGCCGCAGCGCGTCCTTGTCGGCCGGGTGCACGGGTATGCGGTCGAAGTACTCGCGACGCGTCGACGGCTGCAGATCGAACGGCACCCCGAATAGCTGATTGACCGTACCGGAGACGAACAGCGCGTCGGTGCGCGTGTCCCATACCCAGTGGCCGCCGGTCGAGCCGGTCATCGCCAGCGCCAGCCGCTGCTCCGACACGCGCAGCGCGTCCTCTGCGCGGCGGCGCGCGTCGATGTCGGTCACCGAGCCGGCCATCCGCAACGGTTGGCCCTTCGCATCGCGCACGCACAGCCCGCGCACGCGCACCCAGCGATACTGTCCGTCGAGCCCGCGCACGCGATACTCACCGGCGTACACCGGCGCGCGCCCTTCGAGGTGGGCATCGATGGCTTCGCGCCGGCCCGCGACGTCGTCGGGGTGCAGGCGCACCGCAGCGAACCACTGGTCGCGCGATTGCGCCTCGGGCCCGGGCGCGAGACCGAAGATCTCTCTCGCGCGCGCCGAGGCGTAGATGCGGTCGCCGGCGAGCTGCCAGTCCCAGACGCCCTCGTCGCTGCCGGCCGCAGCCAGCGCGAAGCGCTCGCGCGCGCGGTCGAGCCGGCCGAACTGCCGCCGCACCAGCACCAGCAGCGCGGTGGCCAGCACGCCCAGCGCCATCGTGCGCAGCGCAGTGCCGACAGCCTCTGCGCGCCACGGCGCGAGCGCGAGCGATGCGTCGCGGCTGACCACCACCGCCAGCGGATACCCGGCCACCAAGTGCACTGCGCCAAAGCGTTCGACGCCGTCGATCGGGCTGCGATAGCGCACTGCGATCGATCTCGCCTGCGTTGCGGCCAAAGCCGCTCCGGACCCTGAGGACGCAGCGCCGGCCGACGCCGCCGGGTCGGCCCGGCGGCGCGCAGCCAGGATGCCGTCGAGCGTTTCGAAGCGTCGACCCATCAGCGCCGGATCGGCCGGTGGATTGCGCGCGACCAGCGCGCCGTCACGGTGCACCAGCGCGATCTTGGTGTCGCGCTCGAGCCGCACGTCGCGGTAGAAGTTCTGGAAGTAGTCGACCCGCCCGCCGGCGGCGATCGCGCCGGCAAAGCGGCCGTCGCGCGTTTCGAGCCGGCGCCCCATCGGGAACACCCAGGTGTCGGGCCGGGTGACGCCGCGCATCGCGTGGGCCACGAGCATGCCGTTGTCGTGTCGCGACTTCAGCTGCTGGAACGCCGGCACCTCGGCCACGTTGGCGGGCTCGGCCGGCAGCGGGTAGCGGCTCGAGCTGGCGCGCACCCGCCCGCCGGCGTCGATGATCGACAACCCGGCGACCTGCACCAGCCCGACCGCCTGGTGGCGCAGGTATTCGTGCAGCGCTGCCTCGTCGTCCAGTGCACCGAGCTTGCCGGCACGGACCTCGTCGGCGATGTGCAGCGTGACGCGGTCCACCGTCTGCAGGCTGCGCGCGGTCT
>DASURM010000220.1:0-8028 GCA_036280035.1 Burkholderiaceae bacterium
GGCGCTCGTGCGGCCCGCGGCCACTGCGGCCGCGAGGCGGTAACCGCCGCGCGCGCGGTAGGCCCCGTAGCCGACGTACGCCGGCGCGATCTCGTCGGGCGACGCGGTGATCGCTGCCGGCGCCGCTGCGGCGGCGTCGAAGTGGCCGTCGTCGCGCGGCGCCGGATGCAGCGGCGATCGCAGCGCAGCGGCCTGCACGTCGCTCGCGCGAACCTGCACCGCCGGCGCCTGGCCGACCACCGCTACCGGCGCCTGCTCGCAGCGGCCGACGCACGGCGCGGCGACCACGCGCACGTCGGCGCCGAGCAGCGCCGGCAACCGCTGCAGCAGTTCGCGCGCGCCGGCCAGCTCGCACGACAGGCCGTCGCACACGCGCACCGTGAGCCGCGCCGGCTGCTCGTCGCCGCGCACGATGTCGAAGTGGTGATAGAAAGTGGCGACCTCGTACACCTCGGCCAGCGGCAGGTTCGTCTCGCCGGCCAGCGCAACCAGGTGGCGCTCGGACAGGCCGCGGTAGCGGTCGTTGAGGCGGTGCAGCAGTTCGATCAACAGGTCGCGCCGGTGCGGCCCGGGGCCGATCGCGGCGCGCACCTGCTCGACGGCCTCGGGGTCGCTCTGGCGGCCCTTGAGCTGGCTCTTCTGTCGCAGGCGGCCGCGCAAGTCGGCCAGGCTGACCACGGACGCAGGGCTGGGTTCGGTCATCGGGTGGCGCGGCCGCATCGCGGCCGCCGCAAGGTGCTCGACCCATGCTAATGGAACAGCCGGAGGCGTTCCATTGCAGCGGTCAAGAAACCCGAAAATCGACAAGGTACGCCGAGCGGCGCACCCGCTGGCTCGCCTCCCAGCGAGCCAGCCAAAGCGCTCAGCGATTCGCGTTCGGGAAGAACAGTTGATGGCCGCCGATCTTGTACGCCGCGATCGCGTCCTGGCCCGCCTTCGACACCACCCAGTCGGCGAACTGCTGCGCCAGCGCGCTCTTCACGTGCGGAAACTTCGCCGGGTTGACGACCATCACGCCGTACTGGTTGAACAACCGCTTGTCGCCCTCGACCAGCACAGTCAGATCGCCGGGATTCTTGAACGACAACCAGGTGCCGCGGTCGGCGAACACGTAGGCGCTCGACGACGAACCCATGTTCAGCGCGGCGCCCATGCCACAGCCGCACTCCTTGTAGCCGGTGAACTTGTCCTTCGCGATGTCGATTGCGGCGGCCTTCCACAGCCGCAACTCGGCCGAATGAGTGCCGCTGCGGTCGCCGCGCGAGATGAAGGTGCCGTTCGCCGCGCGCAGTTTGGCCAGCGCGGCAGCGATGTCGTGACCCTTGACCTTGGCCGGGTCCGACGCCGGGCCGACCAGCACGAAGTCGTTGACCATCACCGGCTCGCGCTGGATCGAATAGCCCTCGGAGACGAACTTCTCCTCGGCCGCGGTGTCGTGCACGAACACCACGTCGGCATCGCCGCGGCGTGCCATGTCGAGCGCCTGGCCGGTGCCCACCGCCACCACGCGCACGTCGATGCCGGTGGCCTTCTTGAACTCCGGCAACAGGTGACCGAACAGGCCCGATTGCTCGGTGGAGGTGGTCGACGCCATGACGATGAACTTGTCCTGCGCGGCCACCGACAGCGCCGCGCCGGTCAGCGCCAGGCCGCAGGCCAGCAGGCGACGTCGCATCAACCATGCCATGACAACTCTCCTTTGAGGAACTGCGCCGCCTCGGCGGGTAGCGCGCCGTTGAAAAAGCGCTCCACCGGCAGCTCCACCACCAGGCGCCCCGCCTCGAGGTAGGCCACGCGGGTGGCCAGGCGCTTGGCCTGGCCGAGGTTGTGCGTGCTCATCACCACTGTCACGCCGTCCTGCGCGAGGTGGTCGATCAGGCGCTCGACCTCGCGCTTGGCACCGGGGTCGAGGCTGGCGGTCGGCTCGTCGAGCAGCAGCACGTCGGGCTGCAGCGCCCACGCGCGCGCCAGCGCCAGCCGCTGCTGCTGCCCGCCCGACAGGTCGCGCGCCGGGCGCCGGGCCGTGGCGTCGAGCCCCACCCGCCGCAGCGCGAGCGCGCAGCGCTGCGCCCGCTGCGCGCGCGGCACGCCGTGCAACCAAAGCGCGAGCAGCACGTTCGTGCGCACCGACAGGCTGAGCAGGAAGGGCCGCTGGAACAGCATGGCCACCACGGGCGCACGGCCTCGGGCGGCCGCCACCTCGCGCCGCCCTTCAAACGGCACCAGGCCGTGCAGCAGGCGCAGCAACGTGGTCTTGCCCGAGCCGTTGGCGCCCACCAGCGCCAGCCGGTCGCCACGGTGCAGCGTCAGGTTGACGTCGCGCAGCGCCTGCACTTCGCCGAAGCGCACGCCGGCATGCTCCAGCCGCAGCAGCGGCGCGCCCCGGCGCTCGGCCCGGCTCACCGGGGCCGGCCGCGCCTCGGGCTCCCCGGCTCCGGCGGGTGCTTCGTCGCGCCGGGCGCGTGCCTCGTCGAGCGCCAGTGCACTCATCTCGGAACTCATGCGAAGGCCACGCGACCCAGCGCGGTGCGTGCCTGCACGGCGGCGACCACCAGGTTGACGACGCCGACCACGCCGAGCAGCACCAGCCCCAGCCCCAGCGCCAGAGGCAGATCGCCCTTGCTGGTCTCGAGCGCGATCGCAGTGGTCATCACCCGCGTGAAGCCCTCGATGTTGCCGCCGACGATCATCACCGCGCCGACTTCAGACACCGCGCGGCCGAACGCGGTGAGCAGCACCGTCAGCACGCCGTAGCGCTCGTGCACCAGCAGCAGCAGCGCGCCCTGATACGGGCCGGCGCCCAGCGAGCGCAGTTGCTCGCCACCCTCGGCCGCGGCCTCGAGCACGAGCCGGCGCGCCAGCGCGGCGATCAGCGGCACGACGAGAATGCTCTGCGCGATGGTCATCGCGACGGGCGTGAACAGGATCCCCAGTTCGCCCAGCGGCCCCGAGCGCGACAGCAGCAGGTAGACGAGCAGCCCCACCACCACCGACGGCAGCGCGAGCAACGTGTTGACCAGCCACACCGCCGCGCGATGGCCGGGAAAGCGCGCCACTGCCAGCCACGCACCGAGGCACAAACCGACGATGGCACCGATCGCGCACGCCGAGCCGCTGACGCGCAGCGACAGGCCGACGATATGCCACAGCTCGGCATCGGCGCGGGCAACCAGCTGGAGGGCGAGCAGGACGCTGTCGTGGATCGAGTGCATGGGGCGGTGGCAACCGACAGCTCTTGCAGCGGCGCGTGGGCAGTGGGGATTCTCATTGCGGTGCCCGATGCTGGCGATATGCTGATGGCTGCATATCTGCCGGCGCCACGTGCGATACCGGCGCATCGGGGCCGCGCGCCGCGTGGCCGACGATCGGATAACCTGCCGGAGCATGCAAGCGGATTCCGACACCGAACATCGCCGCGACCTGATGCGCCAGGCGGCCTGCGTCGCCGGGGCGTGGGTGCTCTCGGGAGCGCTGCCGGCGGTGGCCGTCGGCGAGGTGCAGCGCTACCCGCGGTCGCTGTTGGTCGACGCGTACGGCGAGCCGTGGCGAGCGCGCCGGCTGAAGGTGGGCGAGGCGTTCCTCTTCAACTATCCGTACACGGTCTCGCCGGTGTTCCTGCTCGCGTTCGAGCGCGAGGTCAAACCGGTCGAACTGATCACCGAAGACAAGCAGCGCTACGCGGCACCGGCGGGCGTGGGCCCGAACAAATCGATCGTCGCGTTCTCGGCGATCTGCGCGCACAAGCTGATGTACCCCACGCCGGCGATCAGCTTCATCGGCCTGCGCAAGGGCGGGCGCGGCGAGTCGGCGCAGGTGATCCACTGCTGCGGCGACAACTCGCGCTACGACCCGCTGCAGGGTGCGCGCGTGATCGGCGGTCCGGCGCCGCAACCGCTGGCGGCGGTGCTGCTGGAATGGGAGTCGGGCAGCGACCAGCTCTGGACGGTGGGCACGCGCGGCGGCGAGATGTTCGACGCCTTCTTCGAGAAGTACGCGCAGAAGCTCGAGTTCGAAACCGGCAGCAGCCGGCGCCAGCCGAGCGGCCGTACCGTGATCGTGCAGCCCGCCGCGCGCTACAGCCGGCAGTGGCGATCGTGCAGCGTGTGACTACCGCCCTGGGCTAACCGGCCACCACCCGCATCGGCGCGCGCTGCGGCTCGGGCTCGGAATCGAAGCGCTCGCGGCCCGTGTAGCAGATGAAGTGGCGGTTGGCAGCGCGGCCGAACAGGGTCATGCCCAGCCGCGTGGCCATCTCGTGGCCCATCGCGGTGACGCCGTTGCGGCTGGCGATGATCGGCACGCCGATCTGTGCCGACTTCATCACCATCTCGCTGGTCAGGCGGCCCGTCGTGTAGAAGACCTTGTCGGCGCCGTGCACGCCGTGCATCCACATCCAGCCGGCGATGGTGTCGATCGCGTTGTGGCGGCCGACATCCTCGACGAACATCAGCTTCTCGTTGCCGCGGAACAGTGCGCAGCCGTGCACCGAGCCCGCCTTGCGGTGAATGCTGTCGGGCTGCTGGCGCATCACTTCGAGAATCTCGCGCAGCATCGACTGGCTGATGCGCGCGCTCGCGGCATCGGGCAGGTCCACCTGCTGCAGCCCGTCGATCATGTTGCCGAACACGGTGCCCTGGCCACAGCCGGTGGTGACCACCCGCGACGCGGTCTTGCGCTCGAACTCCTCGACGCCGGCGCGCGTGCGCACCGCCACCGCGTTGACATCCCAGTCGGCGGTGATCGACACCACCTCGTCGGGGCTGGCGACCAGCCGCTGGTTGCGCAGGTAGCCGAGCGCGAGCAGCTCGGGCTCGGCGCCCAGCGTCATCAGCGTCACCAGCTCGCGCCGGTCGACATACAGCGTCAGCGGCCGCTCGTCGGGGATGTGGATCGTGCGGTACTCGCCGTACTCGTCGAGCACCTCGATCTCGCGCGTCAGCGCGCAGCCGGCGCGCGTCAGCAGCGGCAGGCGGGGCGGGGCGGTTGGAGGCGACATCGGTGCGACGGCGGCAAGATCACTCTCGCTGCCAAGCCTACCCGAACGCGCTGGCGGCAGTCAGGACTTCCCGGGATCGACACACGGCGGTGTGGGCACCGGCTTGACGTCCTTGCCGGCCTTCTTCGCATCGGCAAGGTAGGTGGCAGCCACCTTGTCCTCGACCAGGCACAGCTTGTAGGCGGCCACTTTGCCGGCGTGCGCGGTCTTCGCGGCGGCTTCGGCGGCCTTGGCCTTGGCCTCGTCGGACAACGGTGGCAGCTTGGCGCACACCGCGGCCGTGAACAAGCCCAGGAGCATCAATCCAGCGACGCGCTTCATGCGCCCTCCTTTGCAGTGTGCAGGCCCGCGGGTGGTTGCGAAGACGAGCGCTGCGCGGGGATCTTGCCCGCGTGGATGTCCTCGGCCCACAGCGCATGGTGCTCGCGGGCCCACTCCTCATCGACATAGCCATGGCGCATCCCGCGATAGGCACCCTTCGTGCCGATGGTGCCGAGATAGATGTGGCCGAGGAACAGGCACATCATCAGCACCGCGGCGACCGAATGGATCATGTGCGCGATCTGCATGTTGCCGCGCGTGTTGGCCACGCCCGGGATCAACTGGTCGAACACGAGGCCGGAGCCGGCGACGAGCGCCCCGAGCACGAACACGCCGAGCCAGAAGATCACCTTCTCGCCGGCGTTGAAGCGGTGCGAAGGCACCTCCTGCCCGCCGAACAGGCCACCGCCCTTCTTGAGCCAGGCGCCATCGCCGGCCTGCGGGAAGTTGTCTTTGATAAAGGTGATGAACACGATCACCAGCGACACCACGAACAGCGGGCCGATGAAGTTGTGCACCGTCTTCAGCGCGATCGTCAGCCAACCGAACAGCGAGGCGCCAAGCACCGGCAGCAGGAAGTATTTGCCCCAGGCGATCACGATGCCCGATAGCGCAAGCACCACGAAGGCCGCAGCGTTGACCCAGTGCGCGGCGCGCTCCAGCGCCGTGAAGCGTTCGATCGCACGCGCCCCCGCGTTGGTGCTGCGGCCCAGCGAGCCCTTGCCCAAGTAGTACAGCGCGATCGCCACCACAACGATCAGCAGCAACGAGCCGCCGTACGGTACGACCCACTGGTTGCGCGTCTGGCGCCAGGCCTCACCCGCCGTGGTGAAGGCCGAGCCGGGGTACTGGACGAAGCGCTGGATCAGCGTGGCGCCTTCGTTGTTGGGCAGCGTCGTGACGCCGGGGTTGTTGCCCGAATCGCGCGCCGCCCGCCACACCGGCGCGTTGTTGCCGGGCTGCGACTTGATGCGCTCGGCTTCGGTGTCGCCGGGCTTGGGGTCGGCCGGCACCACGAAGCCGGGCGGCGCGCCGGCCGCCGGCTTGCCGCCTGCCGGGTCGTCGGGTGCGGTGGTGGTCTGCCCCAGTGCGCCCGCGCCTGCGAACGCCATCAGCAGCGCGAAGATCGATCGCCGCAACGAGCCTTGCATGCTTGCTCCTTTGCTGCGCAGCGCCATCAAGGCTGAATGCGCACGTACTCGTTCTGCGATTGCGTGCGGTGGCGCAACTCCTGTTCCCACGAGTTGCGGTCGCCCGCCTTCCAGCCGCCGGCGACGAAGGCACTGGGCTCGGCAGCGCCCTGATACGCCGGCGTGTCGGACCGCTTGGCCGCACCGGCCATCTTCTCGCCGCAGCCGGCCAACGCAAGGGCCGCACCGCACAACACCAACGCTGTCGTCGCACGCATCGTCATGACTTCTTGCCCTCCGGTTTGGCCCCTGGTGCGCCGCCCGGGACGGGCCTGCCGTAGGCCGTGCCCCAGCCCCACACCTCGCTGCCCTTGCCGCGCACGAACACGCGGTTGCGGTAGATGTCGGCGATGGTGTCGCCGTCGCCGCCGAGCAGTGCCTTGGTCGAACAAACCTCGGCGCACAGCGGCAGCTTGCCCTCGGCGAGGCGGTTGCGGCCGTACTTCTCGAACTCGGCCGCGCTGCCGTTGGCCTCGGGGCCGCCGGCGCAGAAGGTGCATTTGTCCATCTTGCCGCGCAGGCCGAAGGTGCCGTTGCTCGGGAACTGCGGCGCGCCAAACGGGCAGGCGTACGAGCAGTAGCCGCAGCCGATGCAGACGTCCTTGTCGTGCAGCACCACGCCCTCGTCACTGCGGTAGAAGCAGTCGACCGGGCACACCGCCATGCACGGCGCATCGGAGCAGTGCATGCACGCCACCGACATGCTGCGCTCGCCGGGCACGCCGTCGTTGAGCGTGACCACGCGGCGACGGTTGACGCCCCATGGCACGCCGTTCTCGGCCTTGCAGGCGGTGACGCAGCCGTTGCATTCGATGCAGCGTTCGGCGTCGCAGATGAATTTCATTCGGGCCATTCGAGGTCTCCTGAAAGCGGTTGCGCCGAACGTCTCAAGCCGTCGCCTTTTCGATCTGGCAGACGGTGGTCTTGGTCTCCTGCATCATCGTCACGACGTCGTAGCCGTAGGTGGTGGCGGTGTTGGCCGCCTCGCCGCGCACGATCGGGTGCGCGCCCTCGGGGTAGTACTGCAGCAGGTCGAGCCCGCCCCAGTGACCCGAGAAGTGGAACGGCATGAACACCGTGTCGGGGCCGACGCGCTCGGTGACCTGCGCCTTCACGCGCAGGCCCTTGAACTCGGGCACCGCCTGCATCACCGGCGTGCGCAGCCACACGGCGTCGCCGTTGCGGATGCCGCGGTCGTTGGCCGCCTTCGGGTTGATTTCGACGAAGGCCTCCTGCTGCAACTCGGCCAGCAGCGGGTTGGAGCGCGTCTCTTCGCCGCCGCCCTCGTACTCGACCAGGCGGCCGCTGGTCATGATCAGCGGGTAGGTCTTGCCGATGTCCTTGTTCTTCTCTTGCAGGGTCTTGAACAGCGTGGGCAGCCGCCAGAAGGCTTTCTTGTCGTCGTGGGTCGGGTACTTCTCGATCAGGTCGGGCCGCGTGGAATAGATCGGCTCGCGGTGCTGCGGGATGCCGTCGGGGAAGTTCCAAACGATGGCGCGCGCCTTGGCGTTGCCCCATGGG
>DASURM010000221.1:0-6584 GCA_036280035.1 Burkholderiaceae bacterium
CCATGACACTGAGCGACGAGCTGACCAAACTGCAGGAGTTGCACCAACGCGGCGTCCTGACCGACGAGGAGTTCGCGCGCGCCAAGGCCCGCCTGCTCGACGGCAGCACGGCTGCCGCCCCGCCGTCGGCGGTGGCGGCGATCAATGCGTTGCGGCGCAGCACGAGCGACCGCTGGATCGGCGGCGTGTGCGGCGGCATCGCCCGCGCCACCGGCGTGGACGCCTGGGTCTGGCGTCTGCTGTTCGCGCTGCTGCTGTTCTTCGCCGGCGCCGGCGTGGTGCTCTACCTGCTGCTGTGGATCTTCGTTCCGAGCGAGTGATCGGCCATGGCCGCAGCGACCCGCGCCCTGGCTGCTGCGCTGCTGTGGTCCCTGGCGTGGACACAGGCGGCGGCGCAGGACTTCGCGGCCGAGCGCCGGCAGATGGTGGAGGACATCACCGCCCTCGTGCGTGAGACCCGCGCCGAGATCGGCAAGTCGGCGTTCGACGAGCGCGTCATGTCGGTCATCGCGCGGGTGCCACGCCACGAGTTCGTCCCCGCCGACCAGGTGGCGTCGGCCTACCGCAACCGGCCGCTGCCGATCGGACACGGGCAGACCATCTCGCAGCCCTACATCGTTGCGCTGATGACCGACCTGGCGCGTGCACAACCCGACCACAAAGTGCTCGAGGTCGGCACCGGGTCGGGCTACCAGGCGGCGGTGATGGCGCAGCTGACCCGGGCCGTCTACACCATCGAGATCGTCGAACCCCTGGGCGTGCAGGCCGCGCAGCGCTTGAAGACGCTCGGCTACGCCAACGTCGAGGTGCGAATCGGCGACGGCTACCACGGCTGGCAGGAGCACGCGCCGTACGACATCATCCTGGTCACCGCTGCGGCCAGCCACGTTCCGCCGCCGCTGCTGCGCCAGCTCAAGCCGGGCGGCACGATGGTGATCCCGGTGGGCGCGGCGTTCATGGTGCAGCAGTTGATGCTGGTGGAGAAACACCTCGACGGCACGGTGTCGACGCGACAGATCCTGCCGGTGGCCTTCGTTCCGCTGACCGGCAAGCAGGCTCGATGACACACACGGCCGCCGGCGTCGAGGCCGCGCCGCCGCTGATCGCCGTCGCGCTGGTCTCGGCCGCTGCGCTGGCGTTCGAGATCCTGCTGATGCGGCTGTTCTCGATCGCGCTGTGGCACCACTTCGCCTACATGATCATCAGCCTGGCGCTGCTCGGCTACGGCGCGGGCGGCACCCTGTTGACCCTGGCGCAAGACGCCGTGCGGCGGCGCTTCGCGGCGCTGTTCTGCACCGCCGCGGCGGCCTTCGGGGTGAGCGCGATCGGCTGTTTCGTGCTGGCGCAGCGCGTGCCGTTCAACCCGCTCGAGATCGTGTGGGATCCGCGCCAGCCGGCGTACCTGCTCACCGTCTACCTGCTGCTGGCGCTGCCGTTCCTGTGTGCCGGCCTGTGCGTGTGCATGGCCTATGCGCGCTGGCGCGGCACCGCGTCGCGCATCTACAGCGCCGACATCCTCGGTGCCGGGGCGGGAAGCCTGGCGATCGTCGGCGTGCTGTTCCTGCTGCCACCGCACGACGCGCTGCGGCTGATCGGCGCGTTGGGTTTCGTCGCCGCGGCGGTCGGGTGGCTCGAGTGCCGTCACGCCCCAAGGGGGCCGGCGCTCGCGCTGGCGATCGCGGCCGCAGCGCCGTTCGCGCTGCCGGCAGAGTGGATCGCCCCCGCGATGTCGCCGTACAAGGAGCTGTCGCAGACCTTGCGAATTCCGCAGGCGCGGGTGGTCGAGCAGCGCTTCAGCCCGCTGGGCGTGGTCAGCGTGGTCGAGAGCCCGGGCACGCCGCTGCGCCACGCGCCCGGGCTGAGCCTTGCCGCCACCGTCGAGCCGCCACCGCAGCTCGGCGTCTTCGTCGATGGCGATGGCATGAGCGCGCTGACCCGCTACGACGGCCGGCGCGAAACCCTGGCGCACCTCGGTCAGATGACCTCGGCGCTGCCGTACCACCTGCTGCGGCGGCCGCGCGTGCTGGTGCTGGGCGCCGGTGCCGGGGCCGAGGTGCTGCAGGCCCACTACCACGGCGCGCGACAGATCGACGCGGTGGAGCTGAACCCGCAGATCGTCGACCTCGTGCGGCGACGCTTCGCCGACTATGCCGGCGGCATCTACTCGACCAACGCCGGCTCGGAGATCGCGCGCACGGTGCGTGTGCACGTCGCCGAGGCACGCGGTTTCGTCGCGGCCAGCGAGCAGCGCTACGACTTGATCCACGTGGCGCTGCTCGACTCGTTCAGCGCGTCGTCGGCGGGCCTGTACGCGCTGTCGGAGAACTACCTCTACACGGTGCAGGCGCTGCGCGACGACCTGCGGCTGCTCGAGGCCGGCGGCCTGCTCGCGATCACGCGCTGGATCGCCCTGCCGCCGCGCGACGCGCTCAAGCTGTTCGCCGCTGCGGTGGCGGCGCTGCAGCGCTCGGGCGTGGCCGATCCGGCGCTGCGCCTCGCGCTCGTGCGCAGCTGGCAGACCAGCACGCTGCTGGTCAAGAACGGCGACTTCACCGGCGCCGACATCGCGGCGATCAGGGCCTTCTGCCGCGAGCGCTCGTTCGACGCCGCGTTCTATCCGGGCATGCCAGCGCACGAGGCCAACCGCTACAACGTGGTCGCTCCGCCCGACCTGTACGACGGCGCCACGGCGCTGCTGGGGGCGGGGGCGGACGCGTTCATGCAGGGCTACAAGTTCGACATCACGCCGGCCACCGACGACAAGCCGCACTTCTTCCACTTCTTCAAGTGGCGCTCGGCGCCCGAGCTGCTGTCGCTGAAGGCGCAGGGCGGCCTGCCGCTGCTCGAGTGGGGATACCCGGTGCTGGTGGCCACGCTGGCCCAGGCGGTGCTCGCGAGCCTGCTGTTGATCGCCGCACCCGTGGCGTGGGTCACCTGGGGCGGCCGGCAGCGCGAGAGCGCGCCGGGCGCCGCTTCGCGCCGCCGCGTCGTCGTCTACTTCGCGGCGATCGGCCTGGGCTTTATGTTCATCGAGATCGCGTTCATCCAGAAGTTCGTCCTGTTCCTGAGCCACCCGCTGTACGCAGTGGCGGTCGTGCTGTTCGCGTTCCTGTTGTTTGCAGGGCTCGGCAGCGCCTGGTCCAAGCACTGGCACGGCCGCAACGTGCCAGTGCTGCGGCGCGCCGAGGCAGCGGTGGTGGCCGCGATCGCGCTGGCGGCCTCGCTGTGCCTGGCCGTGCTGCCCTGGCTGGCCCGGCACGCGGCGGCGCTGCCGGAACTGCCGAAGATCGCGATCGCCGCCGCGCTGATCGCGCCGCTGGCGTTCTTCATGGGCATGCCGTTCCCGATGGGGCTGGCGAGGGTCGAGGCCGGCGACGCGCGGCTCGTTCCCTGGGCCTGGGCGATCAACGGCTGCGCATCGGTCACCGGCGCGGTGCTCGCCACGCTGCTGGCGATCCACATCGGGTTCACCGCCGTGGTCGTCGCCGCGCTCGGGCTGTACGCAGTGGCGTCGATGGCTAGGCCTCGAGAACGGCGCGACCAGAACGCGTCGCGTTGACCGCGACCCCTCTTCTACGCCGCGCGCAAGCGTCGCACCTGCAGTACGACCATCGCCGCCTGCGCCAGCCCGAGCAGCAGGAAGCCTTTGTCGCTGCCCAGGTGCTGGCTGACGACGCCGCCGGCCACCGCGCCGAGAATGCCGCCGCTGGTCGGCGCCAGCGAGGTCACCCCGGCGATGCGGCCGCGCCCGAGCCGACGCA
Source organism: Burkholderiaceae bacterium (assembly GCA_036280035.1). Taxonomy (GTDB): domain Bacteria; phylum Pseudomonadota; class Gammaproteobacteria; order Burkholderiales; family Burkholderiaceae_C; genus JAEUPI01. Next base: position 3,762 of record DASURM010000221.1, read on the forward strand.
TCAGCTCGCCGAAGCGCGTGGTGCTGGTGACGCCTTGCAGCCCGACGCCGATGCCCATCAGCGCCGCGCCGAGCCACAGCGCCGGCGCGCCGATGCCCGCGCCGTACAGCAGCGACTGCACGAGCAGCAGCGCGAAGGCAATCGCGTAGCGCAGCTCGTCGCGCCAGCGCGTCACCAGCAGGCCGCCGAAGAACAGCACCGCCACGTACAGCGCGCCCTGCATCGTGATCAGGCCGGCGGCGGCCTGCAGCGTCATGCCGTGGTGCCGCATCGCCATCGGGATCGCGAACACCACGAAGTACGCCACCGACATCTGCGCCAGGCCGTCGATCAGCATCGTGCGGCGCACCAGCGGCTCGTCGCGCAGCAGCGCGATCTGTCCGGCGATGCGCACGTGCAGCGGCGCATCGCCCGCCTGCCCCGCGATGCCCGAGCGCCGCACCAGCACGCGCCGGCCGACGACGAAGGCCAGCAACAGCGTCGCGGCGACCATCAGGAACAGCGCGGTGAAACCGAGCGAGCCGATCACCGCCGCGGATACCGCGGGGCCCACGAACGCCAGGCCGAGCATGAACGCGCCGCGATTCCACCCCGCCTTGGCCGGCCCGAGCGACGGCAGCATCGCGAGGAACTCGGTCTGGATCGGCACCGTGCGAAACGGCAACGCAAAGCCGAGCAGCGCGGCCAGCGCGATCACGTGCCACGGTGCGTGCAGCCACGGCAGCAGCAGGTACAACAGCGCCGCGGCGATCGCCCCGCGCAGGAACATCGTGCGGCTGCCGTGGCGGTCGATCCACGCGCCCATCGGCAGCGCCATCAGCAGCACGCCCATGTAGCCCAGCCCGCCGACGATGCCCACCTGCCACGCCTGCGCGCCGCTGGCCACCGCGTACAGCGGCATCGCCACGCGCGACAGGCCGTTGATGGTGCCCACCATCATGCCCAGGCTCAGCAGCGCCGGCAGGTGCGGCACGCGCCGTGCTGCCACGCGTGGCGCGCCGTCGCTGGGCGGAGCCGCCAGCGCGACCCCGCTGCGCCGCGCCACTTCGGGCCCGCACGGGGCATCGCCTGGATTTACTTCGCTCACGAGCGCCCGCATCATAGCGACGCCCGATCGGTGCTCACGACCATGAGCAACTACGAGGAATTCATCGGTACGCGAGCCGTCGCGCCGCAGCACGCGTTCGACCAGGCGGCGCTGGCGCACTGGCTGCGCGAGCACGTGGCAGGCTTCGACGGCGAACTGCGGATCGCTGCAGGGCAATGCGACGAACGCGCAGGCACTGCAGGCCGGCCGCCACTCCCGGCCACTGGCCGAGCAGGCGTGGGCGCTGGCGCAACAACTCGACCGCTGAACCGCACCCCGAGGCGCACGATGGCCTGCAGCGCAAGGCAGGCGACATCGACCGCTGGCTCGCCGACACGCGCAAGTTGCGCGCCGAGGCGGCAGCCGGTCCGCTTCGACCTCGGCGAAGGCTGAAGCCCTGGGACGGCCCGCCACCGGAAGGCGTTCAGTCGGCGGCGAGGGACGAATTCCTACGCGCTTGGGGGCCCGGCCTCAGACCGCAAACGCGCTCGGGCCGCGAGGCGTGGCATTGGCCTGCGCGAAGCGCGCAAAGGCCTCCAAGGGCATGGGTCTCGCGTAGCCGTAGCCCTGGATCTCGTCGCAGTGAAAACGACGCAGCATCGCGATCTGGGCACTGCTTTCTGCGCCTTCTGCCACCACCTTCAGCCCGATCGAGTGCGCCAGCTTGACCATGCCCGCGACGACCCGACCGCTGGCCTTGCTCTCGGCCATGTCGAGCACGAACGAACGGTCGATCTTCAGCGTCTGGATCGGAAAGCGCGTGAGGTACGCGAACGAGGAGTAGCCGGTCCCGAAGTCGTCGATGCTCAAGCCGACGCCCAGATCGTGCAGGCCGTGCAGAACCCGGATGCTGGCTTCGACGTCGCGCATCACGCCGCCTTCGTGGATCTCGATCTCGAGCAGGCACGGCGCCACGTCCTGCGCACGCAGGCCTTCGCGGACGCGCGTGACGATATCGGGATCGGTCAGCGAGTGAACCGACAGGTTGATGCTCACCGGCACGTTCACACCCTGGGCGGACAAGACCCGGATCTGCCGCATAGCCGCAGCGATCACCCAGTTGTCCAGCTCGCGCATCAACCCGCAGGCCTCGAGCACACCCAGGAAGTCGGCGGGGCCGACCCAACCCTTTTCTCGGTGGTGCCAACGGATCAGGGCTTCCGCGCCCGTCACGTGCAAGCCAGTGAGGGACGCCTTGGGCTGGAGGAAGAGCGAGAACAGCCCCTTGGCGAGGGCTTCCTTGACCTCGCCTTCCAACTGCGCCTTCGAGCGCAGCTTGGCCTCGAGCGACGGTACGTAGACCACCGGCGCGACCGTCTTCATGCGCTCGGCCTCGCTCACCGCCATCGACGCGCGCATGCTGAGATCGTCGGCGTTTTCCCCATGTTCGGGGTACCTCGCGATGCCCGCGGCAATGCCCACGTCGAATAGCGTCCCTTTCAGCACCAGCGGTTGCTTCGCAGCGGACAGGACGGCCGCAACGCGATCGGGACTCTCGGTCCCCGGGCAGAGGTGGACGAACTCATGGTACGTGATCTGGTAGATCTGCTCGCCCGGAACGGTGGCCAGTTGCACCCGCGAGGCCAGTTCGATGGTCGCCAGGTCGCACAACGCCGCGCCGTGCAGGTCGGAAATCGACCTCAGGTTGCCCGCGCGAATCGTCGTGAAGGTGAACGGGCGGCCTTGCCGCACCCACTCGTCGATGTCGTTCCCTAGTGCAAGCTTGTTGGGCAGTC
>DASURM010000222.1:0-3346 GCA_036280035.1 Burkholderiaceae bacterium
GTCGGCGCGCCCGCCGCCGATCCACTCGGCGATATGCGCGCTCAAGCCTTCGACGAGGGTGAGCCGCCCGCGCGGCAGCTGCTCGCGAAAGCCCTCGATCAAGGGCAGGGAGAGACGGCGGCCGATGCTGGGCGGCAGCCCGATCGTCACGTGACCCACCGCAGCGTCGCGCTGCTTGCCCAGGTCTTCGCGCGCCAGCGACACCCGCTGCAGGATATGCACGCCGTGATCGAACAGACGTCGCCCGGCATCGGTGAGCGACACGCCACGGCCATTGCGCAACAGCAGGGTCTCGCGCAGATCGGTCTCGAGCGCTCGCACCCAGCGGCTCAGCGCCGGTTGGGCCAGATCGAGCACGCGCGCGGCCTTGCTGAAGCTGCCCAGCTCGGCGACACGGACGAAGCTCTCCAGGTGCTTGAGGTTGATCACGCCCTCGAGCCTATTGCCGCTCGATCCCGGCGGCCTCGATCACCCGTGACCAGCGCCCGATCTCGCTGACCAGCAACTGCCGGAGCTGCTGCGGCGTGCTGGCCTGCGCACGGACGCCCAGCGCCTGCAGCTGGCCGCGCACCGAGGGCAGCGCCAGAGCGTCGCCGGCAGCACGCTGCAGCCGCTCGATCGCGTGGGCCGGCGTACCCGCCGGCACCGCCAGCGCGTTCCACGACGCCGCCGCGTAGCTGCTCAGGCCCTCCTCCTGCACCGTCGGCACGGCGGGCAAACCCGCGAAGCGACTGTCCGAGGTCACCGCCAGCGCGCGCAGGGCGCCCGCCTGGAGTTGCGGCAGCATCGGGCCCAGGATCTCGAACGCCAGATCGATCTCGCCGGCACGCAGCGCAGCGATCACCGCCGGCGTGCCCTTGTACGGCACGATCACGACGTCGATCCGTGCCATCGCCTTGAACAGTTCGGCGGCCAGGTTCTGGGTGCTGCCTCGGGTGATGGTGCCGACACTCAGCTTGCCCGGCTGCTGCCGCGCCTGTGCGAGCAGATCGCTCAAGGATCTCCAGGGCGAACCTTGTGCGACGAACAGCGCGAGGTCGAAGAAGCCGAGCGTCGTGACGGGCGCGAAGTCGCGCTGCACGTCGAACGGCAGCTTGCGAAACAGGCCTGCGCTGACCGCGTTGGCATTGCTGAGCAGCAGCACCGTGTGGCCGTCGGGCGCGGCGTGCGCCACCGCAGTCGCCCCGACGATCGCACCGGCGCTCGGCCGGTTGTCGATGACGATCGGCCGATGCAGCGCCGCGCTCATCTCGCGCGCCACCGCGCGCGCGGTGAGGTCGGCGATGCCGCCGGGGCCGAACGGCACGACCAGCGTGATCGGGCGGCTCGGATACGCCGCCTGCGCAGGCACGGTGCCGCACGAGACGATCCCCCACCCCGCAGCGAGCACACGCCGGCGAGACCAGGGCAAAGGGGCACGCGGCTTCATGCACGATGGTCGGGGTGAAAGGATTCGAACCTTCGACCCACTGCTCCCAAAGCAGTTGCGCTACCAGGCTGCGCTACACCCCGAACGGCGCCGATTCTACCGGTCGTCCCTTCGATGACCGGGACACACCAGACGCCGATAATCAGACACGCAGTGTGGAGGTCGTGACCGGCGATGTCTGAGCGTTCGTTTGCGCGCGAGGTGCAGCAACTCAGAGTGCCTGCCGGCACCGAGTTCCGTGGTGAGGGCATCCTCGCGGTGACCAAGGCGCTGCTCGAGGCCGGCGTTGGCTACATCACCGGCTATCAGGGCGCGCCGATCTCGCACCTGATGGATGTGCTGGCCGATGCGCAGCCGATCCTCAACGATCTGGGCGTGTACTTCGAGCCGGCGGCCAACGAGGCGGCGGCGGCGGCGGCGTTGTCGGCGTCGGTCAACTACCCGGTACGCGGCGCCGCCACCTGGAAATCGATCGTCGGCACCAACGTCGCCTCCGACGCGCTCGCCAACCTGGCTTCCGGCGGCGTCACCGGCGGTGCGCTGATCATCGTCGGCGAGGACTACGGTGAGGGCTCCAGCATCATGCAGGAGCGCACGCACGCCTTCGCGATGAAATCGCAGATCTGGCTGCTCGACCCGAAGCCGCACCTGCCATCGATCGTCAAGGCCGTGCACGACGGCTTCGCGCTGTCGGAGGCCACCCGCACGCCGGTGATGCTCGAGTTGCGCATCCGTTCGTGCCACCTGCACGGCCACTTCATCACCCGCGAGAACCGCCGCCCTGCGCACACGCTGAAGGAGGCGCTGGAGCACCCGCGGCGCGACGTCAGCCGCATCGTGCTGCCGCCGGCGGCGTTCGCGCACGAACGTGAGAAGGTCACCCAGCGCTGGCCGGCGGCGGTGAAGTTCATCGTCGAGCACGGCCTCAACGAGATGACCGACGGCGACCTCGACCACATCGGCATCGTGATGCTCGGCGGCATGTTCAACAACACGCTGCGCGCCTTGAAGCTGCTCGACCTGGCCGACCTGTTCGGCCAGAGCCGGATGCCGCTGTACATCCTGAACGTCGCCTATCCGCTGGTCGACGACGAGGTGGTGCGGTTCTGCCGCGGCAAGAAGGCCGTGTTGATGATCGAGGAGGGCCAGCCCGACTTCCACGAGCAGCACCTGAACACGATCCTGCGTCGCCACGGGGTGGACACCGCGGTGCACGGCAAGGACGTGCTGCCGATGGCCGGCGACTACACCGTCGCAGTGCTGCGCGACGGCCTGCGCGCGTTCGTCGCGAAGCACCACCCCGCGGCTTTCGCCACGCCGGTGGCGATGAGCCTGCCGCCGCGTGCCACCAGGGAGATCGCGCCGCTGCTGCCGCCGCGGGCACCGGGGCTGTGCGTCGGTTGCCCCGAACGGCCGATCTTCTCGTCGCTCAAGCTGGTCGAGCGCGAACTGGGGCCGCACCACGTGTCGGCCGACATCGGCTGCCACCTGTTCTCGATCATGCCGCCGTTCGAACTCGGCGCGACCACGATGGGTTACGGGCTCGGCGCGTCGAGCGCGTCGGCGTTCAACGCCGGCTCGCAGTTCGGCGCCGCCAAGCGCGCCATCGCCTTCATGGGCGACGGCGGCTTCTGGCACAACGGGCTCGCCTCGGGCATCGGCAACGCGGTGTTCAACAAGCACGACAACGTGTTCGTCGTCGTCGACAACAACTACTCGGCAGCCACCGGCGGGCAGGACATCCCGTCGTCGCGCGTGGTCAACCCCAACCGCAGCACGATGCACGCAATCGAGCGCGCGGTCCGTGGCGTCGGCGTGCAATGGGTGCGCACGGTCACGCGCACCTACGACGTGGCAGCGATGCGCGCCGCGTTGCACGAGGCGCTGACCACGAAAGAGCGCGGGCCCAAGGTGGTG
>DASURM010000223.1:0-13102 GCA_036280035.1 Burkholderiaceae bacterium
ACGGCCGAGATGGCGATCCAGGCCGCACTCACCGGCCACCTGGTGTTCAGCACCTTGCACACCAACGACGCCGCCTCGGCGATCACGCGCATGGCCGACCTCGGCGTGCCGCCGTACCTGATCAGCGCCACCGTGATTGGCGTGCTCGCACAGCGGCTGGCGCGTACGCTGTGCCCGTCGTGCAAGCAGCCCGACGGCGACACCTCGCGCGAGGTTCTGGCCGAGATCGCCAGGCCGTGGCGACTGACCGGCGACGCACGGCTGTACAAGCCGGTGGGCTGCCTCGAATGCCGGCACACCGGCTACCGCAAGCGTGTGGGCCTGTACGAGCTGCTGCTGATGACGCCGGCGGCGCGCGAGCACGTGCATCCGAACTACGACATCACCGCGCTGCGCCAGCAGGGCCTGCGCGATGGCATGCGGCCGCTGCGGCTGGCCGGCACGATGAAGATCGCCGAAGGCGTGACCACCATCGACGAGGTGCTGCGCTCGACGCCTGCCTGGTCGGAGAAGTAAGCCGCGGTTCAGCTTCGCCGGCGCCTGCGGCGGCCGTTGCCCTGCTGAAATCCCGGGGAGAAACCTGGATCGGCGCTCGGGTTCGCCTGCATAGAATGCCTCGAGCCGGGCGTCGAGGCGAGGAGGCAAGGGTGAAGATCAAGAGCCAGAAGGACTTCTGGTCCGGGCTGCTGTTCGTGATCACCGGCCTGGCGTTCACCTGGGGCGCGCAGTTCTACAGCTTCGGCACCTCGGCGCGCCCGGGGCCGGGCTATTTTCCGTTCGGCCTCGGCCTGATCCTGGCCGCACTCGGAGCGCTGACGCTGTTCGAGGCGCTGACCATCGAAACCGACGACGGCGAGCCGGTCGGTGCGATCGCGTGGAAGCCGCTGCTGACGATCCTGTTCGCGGTGCTGTTGTTCGGTCTTCTGCTGCCGCGGCTGGGCGTGGCGCTGACCATCCCGGTGCTGGTGATCGTCTCGAGCCTGGCCGGCGACGAGTTCCGCTGGCGCGACGTCATCGTCAACAGCGTGGTGCTGGCGATCGGCTCGTGGGCCATCTTCATCGTCGGACTGAAGCTGGTGATTCCGCTGTGGCCGCCGTTCCTGCCATTCGGCGGGTGAGGGAACCCGCATGGACCTGATCCACAACCTCGGCATCGGCTTCGAGACCGCACTGTCGCTGCAGAACGTGCTGTACGCGCTGTTGGGCGTGGTGCTCGGCACGCTGATCGGCGTGCTGCCGGGCCTGGGGCCGGTGGCGACCATCGCGATGCTGCTGCCGTCGATCTATTCGCTCGACGCGACGCCGGCGCTGATCATGCTGGCGGGCATCTACTACGGCGCGCAATACGGCGGTTCGACCACCGCGATCCTGATCAACGTGCCGGGCGAATCGGCCTCGGTGGTGACGGCGATCGACGGCTACCAGATGGCGCGCAAGGGCCGCGCCGGGCCGGCGCTGGCCGCCGCGGGGCTGGGCTCGTTCTTCGCCGGAACGTGCGCGACGCTGGTGGTGGCCGCGTTCGCACCGCCGCTGACCGAGCTGGCGTTCAAGTTCGGCCCCGCCGAGTACTTCTCGCTGATGGTGCTGGGCCTGATCGGCGCCGTGGTGCTGGCCTCGGGCTCGCTGATCAAGGCGATCGCGATGATCATCCTCGGGCTGCTGCTCGGCCAGATCAACACCGACGTCATCTCCGGCGTGCCGCGCTACAGCTTCGACATCCCCGAGCTGACCGACGGCATCGGCTTCGTCGCCATCGCGATGGGCGTGTTCGGCTTCGGCGAAATCATCGCCAACCTCGGCCGCCCCGCCGAGCACCGCGAGGTGTTCACCAAGGACGTCAAGGGCCTGTGGCCGACCAGGGCCGACTTCAAGGCGGCGTTCCCGTCGGTGCTGCGCGGCACCGCGCTCGGCTCGATCCTCGGCGTGCTGCCGGGCGGCGGCGCGCTGCTGTCGAGCTTTGCCACCTACACGATGGAGAAGAAGCTCGCTGGCGCGAGCGGCACCTTCGGCAAGGGCGACATCCGCGGCGTGGCCGGGCCCGAGAGCGCCAACAACGCCGGCGCGCAGACCTCGTTCATTCCGATGCTGACGCTGGGCATTCCGCCCAACCCGGTGATGGCGCTGATGGTCGGCGCGTTGACGATCAAGGGCATCCAGCCCGGCCCGCAGGTGATGAGCAGCAACCCCACGCTGTTCTGGGGCCTGATCGCCAGCATGTGGGTCGGCAACCTGATGCTGATCGTGCTCAACCTGCCGCTGATCGGCATCTGGATCAAGCTGCTGACCGTGCCCTACCGCTTCCTGTTCCCGGCCATCCTGACGTTCTGCTGCATCGGCCTGTACACCATCAACAACTCCAACTTCGACGTCTACATCTCGGTCATCTTCGGCTTCGTCGGCTACCTGTTCTACAAGCTCGGCTGCGAGCCGGCGCCGCTGCTGCTGGGCTTTATCCTCGGGCCGATGATGGAGGAGAACCTGCGCCGCGCGCTGCTGCTCAGCCGCGGCGACTGGGGCACCTTCGTCACCCGGCCACTGTCGGCCGGCCTGCTGATCGCCTCGGCGCTGATGATCGTGGTGGTGGCGCTGCCGTCGATCAAGGCCAAGCGGCAGGAGGCCTTCTCCGCCGAAGCCGACTGATCGCGCGACCCGTTTCGCGCGGGCTGCGCCGCGGGCAGTGCACTATGCTTGGCGCAGCATGAGCGCGACGCTGGCGGACACCGACTTCGGTGCGATGGCACCGCTGCGCAACGCCACCTTCCGCATGCTGTGGATCGCGTGGCTGGGCGCGAACATCACGCTGTGGATGAACGACGTCTCGGCCGCCTGGCTGATGACCACGCTCACCACCGACCCGGCGCTGGTGGCGCTGGTGCAGACCGCCTCGACCTTGCCGATGTTCCTGCTCGGCCTGCCCAGCGGCGCGGTGGCCGACATCGTCGACCGCCGGCGCTACTTCGCCGGCACCCAGTTGTGGGCGGCGCTGATCGCACTGGTGCTGATGGCGCTGTCGCTGGCCGGCGCGCTGTCGGCGCCGCTGCTGCTGATGCTGACGTTCCTCAACGGCATCACGATGGCGATGCGCTGGCCGGTGTTCGCCGCCATCGTGCCCGCGCTGGTGCCGCGCACCCAACTATCGGCGGCGCTCGCCCTCAACGGCGTGGCGATGAACGTGTCGCGCATCGTCGGGCCGGCGCTGGCCGGGGCCATTTTGGCCAGCACCGGCAGCGCGCTCGTGTTCGCGCTCAACGCGGCGATCTCGGTGGCCGCGTTCTTCACCATCCTGCGCTGGAAGTCCGAGCGCAGGGAGAGCGCATTGCCCGGCGAGCGCTTCGTCGGCGCGATGCGCGTGGGCCTGCAGTACCTGCGGCAGGCGCCGCGGCTGCGGATCACGCTGCTGCGCATAACGCTGTTCATGCTGCAGGTGTCGGGCCTGATGTCGCTGCTGCCGCTGCTGGCCAAGGAGTTGCCCGAGGGCGGCGCCGGCGCGTTCAGCGCGCTGCTGGCGGCCACCGGCCTGGGCGCGGTGGCAGTGGTGGTCCACATGGAGCGGGTGCGCGAGCGCATCGGCCACGATCGACTGGTGAGCGCGGGCGCGCTGCTGCACGCGGCAGCGTCGGCCGGCGCTGCGGCCTCACCCAACCTGTGGTGGATGCTGCCTTGCATGTTCGTTGCCGGCGGCGCGGTGATCGTGACCGCCAACTCGATCACCGTGGCGGCGCAGCTGATGCTGCCCGACTGGGTGCGCGCGCGCGGCATGGCGCTGTACCAGATGGCGCTGATGGGCGGTGGCGCGGCCGGCGCCGCGATCTGGGGTCATGTGGCGGTGGGGCTGCAGGTGCGCGGCACCGTGCTGGCGTCGGCGGTCTTCGGCGTGCTGACGGTGCTGCTGACGCAGCGGCTGTCGCTCGGGCGCGGCAACCCCGACGAGCATCTGCCGGTGCCGGTGTCGCCGCAGCCCGAGCCGGCGATCGCCATCGACGGCAACGACGGCCCGGTGATGGTGACCATCGAGTACCAGATCGATCCGGCGCGTGCGGTCGAGTTTGCCGCGGTGATGCAGCTCACGCGGGGCGCGCGCCTGCGCCAGGGCGCGTTGTCGTGGGGGCTGTTTCGCGATGCCGCGGTGCCCGGGCGCTACGTCGAGTACTTCGTCGACGAGACCTGGTGGGAGCACCAGCGCCGGCTCGAGCGCTTCACCGCCGGCGACGCGGGGCTGCGCGAGCGGCGACTGTCGTTCCACATCGGCGAACAGCCGCCCGCCGTGCGCCGCTTCGTCGGCGAGATGCTGATCCACTGAAGCTGCACGCGTCGCGCGCGCCGCGTCAAAGCACCTTTGCGCTGCGCCGCGCTCGCAACCGACTACGATGATCGTTCCACCGCCACGAGTTCCGCCATGCAGGCCTTCGATTTCAAGCGCTCCTACGCCACGCCTCGCCGCCCGGTCTTCGCGCGCAATGTCGTCGCCACGTCGCATCCGCTGGCGGCGCAGGCCGGCCTGCGCATCATCGCCGCCGGCGGTAACGCGGTCGATGCCACCGTCGCGGCGGCTGCGGTGATGACGCTGGTCGAGCCGTGCAGCAACGGCCTGGGCTCCGACGCGTTCTGCATCCTGTGGGATGGCCAGCGCCTGCACGGCTTGAATGCCTCCGGCACGGCGCCCGCGCTGTGGACGCCGCAGTACTTTCGCCAACACCACGGCGGCGGCATCGCGCCGCCGGCGCGCGGTTGGGGCGCGGTCACCGTGCCCGGCGCGGTGGCGGCGTGGGTCGCGTTGAGCCGTCGCTTCGGCAAGCTGCCGTTGGCCGACCTGCTGGCGCCGGCGATCGAGATCGCCGAGCGCGGCTACGCGGTGCCGGTGATCGTGCAGCAGAAGTGGCAGCTCGCGGCGACGGTGAAGGAGCTGGTGTCGCAGCCCGGCTTTGGCGAGGTGTTCCTGCCGCGCGGGCGCGCGCCCGAGGTCGGCGAGCTGATGCGCATGCCCGGGGCCGCGAAGGCGTTGCGTGCCATCGCGGTCAGCGGCGGCGAGGCGTTCTACCGCGGCGAGATCGCGCAGGCGATCGAGCGCCAGGCGCTGGCGCAGGGCGGCGCGCTGCGGGTGTCGGACCTGGCGGGCTTCGAGCCGCAGTGGGTCGATCCGATCGGCATCGACTACCACGGCTACCGGCTGCACGAGATCCCGCCCAACGGGCAGGGCATCGCGGCGCTGATCGCGCTGGGCATCGCCGAGCAGTTCGACCTCGGCGCGCTGCCGGTCGACGGCGCGGCCGCGCAGCACGTGCTGATCGAGGCGATGAAGCTCGGCTTCGCCGACACCTACCGCTACGTGGCCGAGCCGTCGGCGATGAGGGTGACGCCGGCGCAGATGCTCGACCGCGAGTACCTGAAGCAGCGCGCGAAGCTGGTCGACCGCAAACGCGCGCAGGCGTTCGACGCCGGCACGCCGCCCAAAGGCGGCACGATCTACCTCACCGCGGCCGACGAGCGCGGCATGATGGTGAGCTTCATCCAGAGCAACTACATGGGCTTCGGCTCGGGCGTGTGCATCCCCGAGTGGGGCGTCAGCCTGCAGAACCGCGGCCATGGCTTCTCGCTCGAACCCAAGAGCCCCAACCTGGTGGCGCCGGGCAAGCGGCCGTTCCACACCATCATCCCAGCGTTCCTGACCAAGGATGGTCAGCCGCAGATGAGCTTCGGCGTGATGGGCGGCAACATGCAGCCGCAGGGCCATCTGCAGACGCTTGTGCGGATGATCGACCACCGGCAGAACCCGCAGGCCGCGTGCGACGCGCCGCGCTGGCGCTTTGATGGGGCCTTGAGCGTCGAGGTCGAGCCCGAGATGGATCGCGACACGGTGCAGGGGCTGGTCGCTCTGGGCCACCGCATCGAGCCGCGCTTCGACAGCTACATGGATCTCGGCGCCGGCCAGTTCATCTGGCGGCTCGGCGATCCGGCGGTCGACGGCTACGTGGCAGCCAGCGACTCGCGACGCGACGGGTTGGCGGCCGGGTTCTGAGCGCCCCCAGGGCCGGGCCCGCCCGGCCCGCTCACTGCCCAGGCACCCAGCCCCCCGGGCCGGAGTGGCGCCCCGAAATGCCACGTCGCGGGGCCGCTCGGGCTCACCCTTTATCATCGGCCGCTTCGCGCCGCCAGGCGCCCGAGCGCTACCCCCTCATGAGATTGCCTTCGTCGGCTGTCGGTCTTGGTGTTGTCGTCGCACGGGTGGCGCTGTGCGGTGCTGCGGCTGTGCTGCTGGCGGCGTGCGGTGCCAAGGACAACGGCGCGCCGGCTGGCAGGCCCGCGATGCCGCCGCCGCAGGTGGGCGTGGTCACGGTGCAGCCGCACGCCGTGGCGCTGAGCAACGAGTTGCCCGGTCGCGTCGAGGCGCTGCGCGTCGCGCAAGTGCGCGCGCGTGTCAACGGCGTCGTGCTCAAGCGCCTGTTCGTCGAGGGCAGCGACGTCAAGGCCGGCCAGCCGCTGTTCCAGATCGACCCTGCGCCGTACCAGGCGGCGCTGGACCAGGCAAACGCCACGCTGGCCAAGGCGCGGGCCAATCGCACCGTCGCCACCGAACTCGCCACGCGCTACAAGCCGCTGGCCGAGGCCAAGGCCATCAGCGCGCAGGACTACGCCAATGCCGAGGCCGCGCGCCAGCAGGCCGAGGCCGACGTGGCGTCGGGCCTCGCCGCGGTGGAGACGGCGAAGCTGAACCTCGCCTACGCGCGCGTGAGCGCGCCGATCGCCGGGCGCATCGGTCGCGCGGTGGTGACCGAAGGTGCGCTGGTGAGCGCCGCCGAGGCGACGCTGCTGGCAACGATCCAGCAAGTCGGCACCGTGTACGTCAATTTCACGCAGCCGAGCGCCGAGGTGCTGCGGCTGCGCCGGTTGCTCGCCGACAACCAGTTGCGCAAGGTGGCCAACGGGCAGGGCGCCGAGGTGCGCGTGTTGCTCGACGACGGCAGCGAGCTGTCGCGGCCGGGCAAGCTGCTGTTCACCGACTTGTCGGTCGACCCCACCTCGGGCCAGGTGATGCTGCGCGCCGAAGTGCCCAACCCGGAGGGCCTGCTGCTGCCGGGCCAGTACGTGCGCGTGCGCATCGCGCAGGCCGAGCTGCCTTCGGCGGTGCTGCTGCCGCAGCAGGCGGTGACGCGCACCGCGCAGGGCGACAGCGTCCTGGTGGTCGGCGCCGACAACAAGCCGCAGACGCGCGCGGTGCAGATCGGCGAGGCGCAGGGCAACGACTGGATCGTGCGCTCGGGCCTGCACGATGGCGATCGCGTCATCGTCGACGGCTTCCAGAAGATGATGGTGCCCGGCGCGCCGGTCGCCCCGGTGCCGTGGAAGCCCGCGGCGTCGGCTGCCGCCGCGTCCGCTCCTGCTGCGACCGTCCGCGCCGCGTCGGCCGGCGGCAAGGCCACGAAGTAGACCGGTCGCATGGCGCGCTTCTTCATCGACCGCCCGATCTTCGCCTGGGTGATCGCGCTGGCGCTGCTGGTGGCCGGCGCCGTCTCGGCCAAGCTGCTGCCGATCTCGCAGTACCCGACTGTGGCGCCGCCGTCGATCAACGTCAGCGCGTTCTACCCCGGGGCGTCGGCGCAGACGCTCGACGAGACCGTGCTCAGCGTGATCGAGCAGGAGATGAACGGCTCGCCGGGGCTGATCTACATGGAGTCGGTGGCGCAGGCCAACGGCTCGGGCACGATCACGCTCACCTTCGAGACCGGCACCAGCCCCGACCTGGCGCAGGTCGACGTGCAGAACCGCCTCAGCCGCGCCACGCCGCGGCTGCCGGCGGCGGTGACGCAGCAGGGCGTGCGCGTCGACAAGGGGCGCAGCAACTTCCTGCTCTTCACCATCCTGTCGAGCAGCGATGGCACGTGGGATCCGGTGGCGCTGGGCGACTACGCCTCGCGCAACGTGCTGCCCGAGATCCAGCGCATCCCCGGCGTCGGGCAGGCGCAGCTGTTCGGCACCGAGCGCGCGATGCGAATCTGGCTCGACCCGGCCAAGCTGGTGGGCTACGGCCTGTCGGTCAGCGAGGTCAACGCCGCGATCCGTGGCCAGAACGCGCAGGTGTCCTCGGGCACGATGGGCGACCTGCCGAACGTGCCGGGCCAGCAGATCAGCGCCACCGTGGTCGTCAACGGCCAGCTCGACAGCACCGAGGAGTTCGGCAACATCGTGCTGCGCGCCAACACCGACGGCTCGACCGTGCGCCTGCGCGACGTCGCGCGCATCGAACTGGGCGGCCAGAGCTACGCCACCGTGGCGCGGCTCAACGGCAAGCCGTCCACCGGCATCGGCGTGCAGCTCTCGCCGACCGGCAACGCGCTGGCCACCGCCGACGCCATCCACCAGCGGATGGACGAGCTGTCGAAGCTCTTCCCGAAGGGCGTGAAGTACGAGATCCCGTACGACAGCTCGCGCTTCGTTCGCATCTCGATCCAGCAGGTGGTCGAGACGCTGGGCGAGGCGATGGTGCTGGTGTTCCTGGTGATGTTCGTGTTCCTGCAGAGCCTGCGCTATACGCTGATTCCGGCCATCGTGGTGCCGGTGGCGCTGATGGGGGCGGTCACGCTGATGATGGCGTTCGGCTACTCGATCAATGTGCTGACGATGTTCGCGATGGTGCTGGCGGTGGGCATCCTGGTCGACGACACGATCGTGGTGATCGAGAACGTCGAGCGCATCATGAGCGAGGAGGGGCTGCCGCCGCGCGAGGCCACCCGCAAGGCGATGAGCCAGATCACCGCGGCCATCGTCGGCATCACCGTGACGCTGGCTTCGGTGTTCATCCCGATGGCGTTCTTCGCCGGCTCGGTGGGCAACATCTACCGCCAGTTCTCGCTGGTGATGGTCAGCTCGATGCTGTTCTCGGCCTTCCTCGCGCTGTCGTTGACGCCGGCGCTGTGCGCGACGCTGCTCAAACCCGTGCCGGCCGGCCAGCACCTCGAGAAGCGCGGCTTCTGGGGCTGGTTCAACCGCGGCTTCAAGCGCACCACGCAGCGTTACGAGGGCGGCGTGGCGTGGGTGCTGCACCGCGTCGGCCGCACGATGGCGGTGTTCGTGCTGCTGGTGGTGCTGGTGGTGTGGCTGTTCCAGCGCCTGCCGGCGTCGTTCCTGCCCAACGAGGACCAGGGCTACCTGATCGTCAACGTGCAGTTGCCGCCGGGGGCGACGCAGGGCCGCACGCGCGAGGTGATGGAGCAGGTCGAGCGCTTCATGCTCGCGCAGCCCGAGGTGCAGAGCATGGTCGCGGTGATGGGCTTCAGCTTCTCGGGGCAGGGGCAGAACGCGGGCCTGGCGTTCGTGACGCTGAAGGACTGGAGCGAGCGCAAGGGGCCCGAGCATTCGTCGCACGCCCTTGCCGCCCGCGCGTTCGGCGCGCTGATGGGCGTGCGCGACGCCTTCATCTTCGCGCTGGCGCCGCCGTCGATTCCCGAGCTGGGCACCGCCACCGGCTTCAACTTCCGCCTGCAGGACCGCGGCGGCAACGGCCACGCGGCGCTGCTGGCGGCACGCAACCAGTTGCTGGGCATGGCCAGCCAGAGCAAGATCATCACCGGCGTGCGCCCCGACGGGCTCGAAGACGCGCCGCAGCTTCAGCTCGAGATCGACCGCGACCGCGCGGCGGCGCTCGGCGTGTCGTTCGAGGCCATCAACGCCTCGCTGTCGACCGCGCTCGGCTCGGCCTACGTCAACGATTTCCCCAACCGCGGCCGGCTGCAGCGCGTGGTCGTGCAGGCCGACGCGCCGGCGCGCATGCAGCCGCGCGAGCTGCTCGAGATCAACGTGATGAACGCGCAGGGCAAGCTGGTGCCGCTGTCGGCGTTCGCCGGCACGCGCTGGGTGGTCGGCGCGATGCAGTCGATCCGCTACAACGGCTATCCGGCGATGCGGCTGGCCGGCGACGCGGCGCCCGGCTACAGCACAGGCGAGGCGATGGCCGAGATGGAGCGCCTGGCGGCGCAGCTACCGCCTGGCTTCGCGTACGAGTGGACCGGCCTGTCGCGCGAGGAGAAGCTCGCCGGCGCCCAGACCACGGCACTGATCGTGTTCTCGCTGCTGGCGGTGTTCCTGGCGCTGTCGGCGCTGTACGAGAGCTGGAGCATCCCGGTGTCGGTGATGCTGGTGGTGCCGCTGGGCGTGCTCGGCGCGATTCTCGGCGTGACGTTCCGCGGCATGCCCAACGACGTGTTCTTCAAGGTCGGGCTGATCGCGGTGATCGGGCTGTCGGCCAAGAACGCGATCCTGATCATCGAGTTCGCCAAGGATCTGCACGCGAAGGGCTTGGGCCTGGTCGAGGCCACGCTGCAGGCTTGCCACCTGCGGTTCCGTCCGATCCTGATGACCTCCGTCGCCTTCGTCTTCGGCGTCATGCCGCTGGTGCTGGCCAGCAGCGCCAGCGCCAACAGCCAGCGCGCGATCGGCACCGGCGTGGTCGGCGGCAGGGTGAGCGCCACCGTGCTGGCGGTGTTCTTCGTGCCGGCGTTCTTCGTCTTCATCCGCCGCATCTTCAAGGGCAGCGAGCGCCAGCGAAAGATGTACGCGCACGAACTCGGCGGCGCGGGCGACGCGGCGCCCAAGGAATGAAGGCGACCACGCGCACGCTGCAGGGGCTGGTCGCGTCGTGCGCGGCCGCGCTGCTCGCGGCCTGCTCGTTGGTGCCGCCGTACGAGCGGCCGCCGCTGGCGGTGGCCGAACGGTTCCCGTCCGCCGCCGCCACTGAAGCCGCCGGCCCAGCGGCGGCCGATCTCGACTGGCGCCAGGTGTTCACCGATGCGCGCCAGCAGCGGCTGATCGAACTGGCGCTGCGCAACAACCGCGACCTGCGGCTCGCCGCGCTCAACGTCGAGCAGGCGCGCGCGCGCTGGCAGATCCAGCACGCCAGCCTGTGGCCCACGGTCAGCGCCGGCATCGGCGGCAACCGCCAGGCGCTGCCCAACGGCAGCTCGGTCACCACCTACAGCGCGGGCCTGCTGGTCACCGCGTACGAACTCGACTTCTTCGGCCGCCTGCGCGCCTCGAGCGACGCTGCGCAGGCGCAGGCGGTGTCGGCCGAGGAGGACCGCCGCGCGGCGCAGATCGCGCTGGTTTCGTCGGTGGCCGCGATGCAACTGTCGCTGCTGGCCGACGACGAGCTGCTGAGGCTGACGCGCGAGACGCTCGACACGCGCGTCGAGTCGCTGCGCCTGACGCAGCTGCGCTTCGACAACGGTGCCGCCTCGGAGCTCGATCTGCGGCTGGCGCAGTCGGTGGTGTCGAGCGCGCGCGCGGCGCTGGCCCAGGTGACGCGTGCGCGCGCGCTCGACGAGAACCTGCTGGTGCTGCTGGTGGGGGCTCGGTTGCCGGCCGACCTGCCGGCCGGCGCGGCTTCACTGGCCGAGATGCCGCAGTTCCCCACCTTGCCGGTCGGGCTGTCGGCCAGCGTGCTGCAGCGGCGCCCCGACATCCTGGCCAGCGAGCAGCAGCTGATTGCCGCCAACTTCAACATCGGCGCGGCGCGCGCGGCGTACTTTCCGACGGTGTCGATCACCGCCAGCGCCGGCAGCGTGGCCAGCGAGTTTTCGGGGTTGTTCAAGGGCGGAAGCTGGGGCTGGAGCGTGGCGCCGCAGGCGCTGCTGACGCTGTTCGACTCGGGCCGCCGCGACGCGACGAACCGCCTGGCCGAGGCCAACCGCGACGCCGCTCTCGCCCAGTACGACAAGACCGTGCAGACGGCGTTTCGCGAGGTGGCCGACGCGCTGGCCGGCCGCGACACGCTCGGCGAAGCGGCGTTCCAACTGCAGGAGACCAGCAAGGCCGAGGCGGCGCGCCTGCGGCTGGTCGACCTGCGCTTCAGCCACGGCGTGGCCTCGAGCCTCGACCTGCTCGATGCGCAGCGCTCGCTGTTCGCGGCCCAGACGCTGGCGCTGCAGGCGCGGCTGGCGCAGGCGCAGAACCAGGTGGTGCTCTACAAGGTGCTCGGCGGCGGCTGGAGCGAGACCACCACCACCTCCCAGGCACGGTGAGCGCCGCGAACCCCGCGGCGAGCCAGCGCCCCTTCGCCATCGGGCTGGCGCTGGCGACCGCCGGCGCGATCGCCTTCAGCGGCAAGGCGATCATCGTCAAGCTCGCGTACCGCTACGGTGTCGATGCGGTGACGCTGATCATGTACCGCATGCTGTTCGCGCTGCCGATGTTCGTGGCGCTGGCATGGTGGGCCGGCCGCGGCAAGCCGCCGCTGACCGCGCGCGACTGGCGCGTGGCCGGGGTGCTCGGCTTCTTCGGCTACTACCTGGCGAGCTTTCTCGACTTCGCCGGCCTGCAGTACGTCACCGCCAGCCTCGAACGGCTGATGCTGTACCTCAACCCGACGCTGGTGCTGTTGTTGTCGTGGGCGATCCAGCGCAAGCCGGTCAGCGCGCGCCAGCTCGGCGCGATGGCGGTGAGCTATGTCGGTGTCGCGCTGGTGTTCGGCCACGAGGCGACACTCGACGCGCCCGATGCGGCGCTCGGTGCCGCGCTGGTGCTGGCCAGCGCGCTGAGCTACGCGTTGTACCTGGTGATCAGCGCGCAGGAGGTGCAGCGCCTGGGCGCGATGCGCCTCGTGGGCGTGGCCACCTCGGTGGCGTGCGTGCTGTGCATCGTGCAGTTCGTGCTGCTGCGGCCACTCGCCGCGGCCGACGTGGCGCCGCCGGTGCTGTGGCTGTCGCTGCTCAACGCGGTGGTGTGCACGGTGGCGCCGATCCTGATGGTGATGGCGGCCATCGAGCGCATCGGCGCGCCGCTGGCCGCGCAGACCGGCATGGTGGGGCCGCTGGCGACCATCGCGATGGGCGTGCTGCTGCTCGGCGAGCCGTTCACCGGCTGGACGGTGGCCGGCACGGTTTTCGTGCTGGCCGGCGTCTGGACGTTGGCGCGGGCGCGGTGAGGCGTCGGCGCTCTCGCCGACCTCGGGTGGCGCCGGCGTAGCTGGCTCCTAGCCGCGCCGGCCGTCGAGACCGTCGCCGTCGAGGAACTCGGCCACCAGGTTCACGGTGCCGTGCCGGCCCAGGTGCGTGAACGAGTCGCTCAGCCAGGCGTCGGCCGCCGCGTGGCCGGCGCGGTGCAGCTCCAGCAG
>DASURM010000224.1:0-4994 GCA_036280035.1 Burkholderiaceae bacterium
TTCTCGCGGCGGTCGAACTGCGCATCGGTTGCCGCGGCGGCGCGGCGCATCGCGCGCAACTGGCCCAGGCGCGCACCCAGCGCGCCATCGCGCACCACGACCGGCCAGTCGTAGCCCGCGAACAGCGCAGGCGCCCAGGGCTTGCCGAACAGTTGCAGATCGTAGCCGTGGCGCGCCAGCAGCTGCAGCGCGGGCACGCCGAGAATCACGTCGCCGATCCAGTTGCGCAGGCGAACGATGAGCGGGCGAGTGGGCATCCGATGGCGGGCACTGCGCTGATAATCGGCGCCGTCCATTCTGCCACCCGACCATGGCCGCAACCCCGCTACGTGCCCTCGACGTGACCGCGCTGCACGATGCGCTGCTGGCCGCATCCGGCTGGCCGGCCAGCGAGCCGGCGCCGCGCGACGACGCGTTGTGGCGGTGGATCCAGGCCAACCACCGCTTCAACAGCCTGCTGTGGGCCGAGGAAGATCTGGCGCGGCGCACCCAGGTGAGCGATTCGGATATCGCCGCCAACAAGCGCGCGATCGACGGCTACAACCAGGCGCGCAACGACGCCACCGAGCGTGTCGACGAATTGCTGCTGAGCGCGCTCGGTTTGGTCGATCCGGCATCGGCGCGCACCGATTCGCCGCAGGCCACCGTGCGCGCGGGCTCGCGGCTCAACAGCGAGACCGCCGGCAGCATGATCGACCGGCTGTCGATCCTGGCGCTGAAGGCGCATGCGATGCGCCAGCAGACGTTGCGCCGTGACGTCGACGAGGCGCACCGCGGCGGCAGCGCCGCCCGGTTGCGGCGGCTGCTGGAGCAGCGTGCCGACCTGGCGGCGTGCCTCGATGCGCTGCTGGCCGATTGCCGCGAGGGCCGCGCGCACTTCAAGGTCTATCGCCAGTTCAAGATGTACAACGACCCGCGCTTCAACCCGGCGCTGGTCGCCGAGCAACGACAAGCGCGCCGCGAATGACCCAGTTGCCTGCCGTGTGCGCGTCGACGGCCGGGCCTGCGCGCGGGGGCAGGGCCTGAGATGCGAATCCTGATCGTCAAGACATCGTCGATGGGCGACCTCGTGCATGCGTTGCCGGCGGTGCATGACATCCAGCAGGCGCTGCCGGGCGCGCAGATCGAGTGGTTGGCCGAGACCACGTTCGCGGCCATTCCGCGCATGCATCCGGGTGTCAGCCGCGTCCACACGCTGGCCTGGCGGCGCTGGCGCAAGAAACTGTTCGACCGCGACACCTGGCGCGCGATGGGCGAGGTGCGTGCGCAACTGCGCGCTCAACCCTTTGATTGCGTGCTCGATCTGCAGGGCCTGTTGAAGAGCGCGTTCTGGGGCCGCCAGGCCAACGGGCCGCTGGTGGGCTACGACATCGGCAGCGGTCGCGACCCGCTGGCGGCGCTGCTGTACGTGCGCCGGGCCAAGGTGTCGCTGCGGCTGCACGCTGTCGAGCGCTGCCGCCGCCTGGCGTCGATCCACCTGGGTTATCCGATGCCCGCCAGCGAGCCGGTGTTCGGCATCGTGCCGGGCAAGGGCAACTGGAAGCTGCGCGGCGGCCCGAGTGCGGCGCTGATCCCGTGCGCCAGCCGGCCAGAGAAGATCTGGCCCGAGGCGCGCTGGATCAGCGTGGGCAAGCGCCTGAAATCGATGGGCCTGTCGCCGGTGGTGCTCTGGGGTACCGAGGAGGAGCAGGTGCGCGCCGAGCGCATCGCCGCTGGCTGCGAGGGCGAGGTGCCGCCGTTTCTCAACGTGCACGACATGGCCGCGCTGCTGGCGCAGACGCAGCGCGCGATCGGTCTCGACACCGGCTTCTCGCACTTGGCCGCTGCGCTCGGCAAGCCCACCATCGGCATCTATTGCGACCACGAGCCGGGGCTGGCCGGGATCATCGGGCCCGGCGGCGTGGCCAGTGTCGGCGGCAAAGGCCAGGTGCCATCGCTTTCCGAGGTGCTGGCGCTTCTCGAGCGGCAGCGCGTGCCGCAGGTCCGAGCCTAGAGCTCTTCGATCCGCTGCGCGGGGAAGGTGTCCCAGTTCAGGCAGCCGGGGCATTGCCAGAAGTGCTGCGGTGCTTCGAAGCCGCAGGCGGCGCAGCGGTAGCGCTGCTGCGCGCGTGCTGCGCGCGCCACCGCGTCGCGCACGTCGCGCAGCGCGGACTCGTCGTGCACGTCCAGCGGTGCGTCGAGCACCGCCAGCGCAGCCGACAGCGTGGGCTGCACGTGCAGCAGCGCCTGCGCGCGCTCACCGGCATCGGGCAAGCCGGTGCCGGCCGAAGCGGCGCCGTCGAGCAGTCGCATCGGCTGCAGCAAGTCGACGCTCGGCTGCTCCTTCATGCGGCGCATCACAGTGGCCCGTGCGGCGTCGGCCTGGCCCGACTGGATCGCGACGGTCGCATAGTCGGTGGCCACCAGTGGAAACAAGGCCGGAGCGTGCTGCAACAGTTCGCTGTAGAGGCCGAACGCGTGCGCGGCGTCGCCCGCCTGGGCGGCGCGCTGCGCCGCGATGATCAGCGGCCGGGCCGCGTGGGGTGCGGCCTCGCGCGCCCGCTGCAGGGCCTCGGCGGCGGCCACGGTGTCGCCGGCGTCGGCGACCTGCTGCGACAGCTCGCACCAGTGATGCGCGATACGGGCGGCGTACGAGCCGGTGCCGCTGGCCTCCAGCCGCTGCGCCATCTGCGCCGCGGTGCGCCAGTCGCGCGCGCGCTCGGCCAACGTCAGGCGCGCCAGGCGGGCCTCGATGTCGTAACCCGTGCCCTCGAGTGCGCGGTAGGCCTCTTCGGCGCGGTCGAGCAAGCCCGCCTTCACGAAATCCTGCGCCAGCGCGTGCTGCGCGCGGGCGCGGTCGGCGGCGCTGAGGTCGGCGCGCTGCAGCAGGTGATGGTGGACGCGCACCGCACGCTCGAACTCGCCGCGCCGGCGGAACAGGTTGCCCAGAGCGAAGTGCAGTTCCGAGGTGTCGGGGTCGCGCTGCACCGCCTCGATGAAGGCGTCGATCGCCTTGTCGTGCTGCTCGTTGAGCAGCAGGTTCAGGCCGTGAAAGTAGGTCTTCGGTGCCTCGCGCTGCGCGCGCTGCCACTGGCCGATGTCCAGGCGCGACGCGATCCAGCCGAGGGCGAACGCGATCGGCACGCCGATCAGCAGCCAGCCGAGGTCGAAGTCCATCGTGCGGTTGGCGCTACAGGCCTTCGCGCGGCGGCTGCACGTACGCCAGGTCCGACGGCACCGTGCTGGACGTTTCGACCACCGCAGGCGTCGGCGCGGGCGGCGTGCGCGCCTGACGCTGCGCCAGGCGGTGGTGACGCCACCACCGCGGCATCATCGCCAGCACGCCCAACGCGACGCCGCCGCCGAAGGCGACCAGCACCACGATCACCAGCGGCGCGCGCCACTGCGCGCCGAAGAACCAATGCACGGTGACCTCGTGCTGGTTGTTCAGCGCGAACGCGAACAGCGTGAAGAAGAGGAACGCGCGGATCAGCCAGGTGAGGATGCGCATCGCGCGCGCATTCTACGAAGGCTCCGTGCGTGCGAACGGGCAGCGCGGTCTCAGGTTTCGGCCCGCGCCGGATCGGTGGCCGTGTCTTCGCTGGCCACCGCCACCGGCAGCCGGTGGTCGACCGCTTCGCGCAGCGCCTTACCCGGCTTGAAGTGCGGCACCAGCTTCTCGGGGATCGTCACCTGCTCGCCGCTGCGCGGGTTGCGCCCCAAGCGCGGCGGTCGGCGGTTGATCGAGAAGCTGCCGAAACCGCGGATCTCGATGCGGTGCCCACGCGCCAGCGCGTCGGACATCGCGTCGAGGATCGTCTTGACGGCGAACTCGGTGTCGCGCTGCGTCAACTGGGCAAAGCGTTCGGCGAGTCGGGCGACCAGGTCCGATCGGGTCATGGCATCACCGGGAGGTGAACCGGCACGGGCCGGCTGCGGAAAGGCGGCCGGCGCAAAGCCGGCCGCTGCCTGACAACATCAACCGTTGGGGTTGTCGCGATGGTCGAGCTTGGCGCGCAGCAGCGCACCGAGGCTGGTGGTGCCCGCGGTCTCGCGCTCGTTGCTCTGCGCCAGGCGCTGCATCGCCTCTTGCTGGTCGGCGGCGTCCTTGGCCTTGATCGACAACTGGATCGAGCGCGCCTTGCGGTCGACGTTGACGATGATCGCGTGCACCTCGTCGCCCTCCTTCAGCACGTTGCGCGCGTCTTCAACGCGGTCGCGGCTGATCTCGCTGGCGCGCAGGTACGCCGTGACGTCGGGCGTCAGCTGGATCTCGGCGCCGCGCGGGTCGACGCTCTTGACCTTGCCGGACACCAGCGCGCCGCGGTCGTTGAGCGTGACGAAGCTGGTGAACGGATCCTGGTCGAGCTGCTTGATGCCCAGGCTGATGCGTTCGCGCTCGATGTCGATGCCCAGCACGATCGCCTCGACCTCCTGACCCTTCTTGTAGTTGCGCACCGCGGTTTCGCCGGGCTCGTGCCAGCTCAGGTCCGACAAGTGCACCAGGCCGTCGATGCCCTGCGCCAGGCCGACGAAGACGCCGAAGTCGGTGATCGACTTGATCGGGCCCTTGACCTTGTCGCCGCGCTTGACGCTGCCTGCGAACTCCTCCCACGGGTTGGCCTTGCACTGCTTCATGCCCAGGCTGATGCGGCGCTTGTCCTCGTCGATCTCGAGCACCATCACCTCGACCTCGTCGCCCAGGCTCACGACCTTGCTCGGCGCGACGTTCTTGTTGGTCCAGTCCATCTCAGACACGTGCACCAGGCCCTCGATGCCCGGTTCGATCTCGACGAAGGCGCCGTAGTCGGCGATGTTGGTCACCTTGCCGAACAGGCGGGTGCCGCTCGGGTAGCGGCGCGACACGCCGAGCCACGGGTCGTCGCCGAGCTGTTTCAGGCCGAGCGAGACGCGGTTCTTCTCGGCGTCGAACTTCAGCACCTTGGCGGTCAGCTCCTGGCCGACCTGCACCACCTCGGTCGGGTGACGCACGCGGCGCCACGCCATGTCGGTGA
>DASURM010000225.1:0-3175 GCA_036280035.1 Burkholderiaceae bacterium
ACCGGCATGACGGTATCGGGCTACATCGCTTCCTATTTCGGCGGCCGCCCCGATCCGTTCACCGGCGAGCGCGGCTTTCACGCCGGCCTCGACATCGATGCGCCGATGGGCACGGGGATCCACTCCGTCGCCGAGGGCGTCGTGACCTATGCCGGCATCCGCTCCGGCTACGGCAACGTCGTCGAGGTCGATCACGGCAACGGCTACATGACCCGCTACGCGCACGCCAGCAAGCTGCTGGTGCACCCAGGCCAGCGCGTGCATGCCGGCGAAGTGATCGCCGACGTCGGCTCCACCGGCCGCTCCACCGGCCCGCATGTGCATTTCGAGGTGTGGTACCAGGGCCGTCCGGTCAATCCGCTGGCCTACGTGCGCAGCCACCGCTGAGCGGAACCCGGCCGTCCCGCGGACGGTCCAAATCCCCGGGGTTGAAACCCCGCGTCTGTGCCGCCATGCCTTTGCGGGCGTGGCGGCCGCCGCGTAGTATCATGTTTGTTTCGCGTCCGCCACGTCGGGCGCCTCTTCCCTCCATTGCCTGGCCTGCGCATCGCCGATGTTGAACCGTGTCCTGACGAGCCTGTTTGGCAGCCGCAACGAGCGCGTGGTGCACCAGCTGCGCAAGAGCGTGGCCCGCATCAACGCGCTGGAACCCGAGCTGCAGAAGCTCGACGACGATGCGCTGCGCGGCAAGACCGCCGAGTTCCGTCAGCGCCTGGACAACGGCGAGAAACTGAACGCGCTGCTGCCGGAGGCGTTCGCCGTGGTGCGCGAGGCTTCGCGCCGCGTGCTCGGCCTGCGCCACTACGACGTGCAGCTGATCGGCGGCATGGTGCTGCACTCCGGCAAGATCGCCGAGATGCGCACCGGCGAGGGCAAGACCCTGGTGGCGACGCTGCCGGTGTACCTGAACGCGCTGGAAGGCAAGGGCGTGCACGTGGTCACCGTGAACGACTACCTTGCCAAGCGCGACGCCGGCTGGATGGGCAAGGTCTACAACTTCCTCGGCCTCAGCGTCGGCGTGGTCTGGCCGGGCATGGCCTACGAGGACAAGAAGGCCGCGTACGCCGCCGACATCACCTACGGCACCAACAACGAGTTCGGCTTCGACTACCTGCGCGACAACATGGCGCTGTCGAAGGACCAGCGCTACCAGCGCGGCCTGCACTACGCGATCGTCGACGAGGTCGACTCGATCCTGATCGACGAGGCGCGCACGCCGCTGATCATCTCCGGCCCCGCCGAGGATTCGCCGCAGCTCTACATCAAGGTGAACAAGGTGGTGCCGCGGCTGCAGCGGCAGGAAAAGGAAGACGGCCCGGGCGACTACTGGGTCGACGAGAAGCAGAAGCAGGTGCACCTGTCCGAGGACGGCATGGAGCGCGCCGAGCAGCTGCTGCGCGCCGACGGCGTGATCGAGGCCGACTCCGGCCTGTACGACGCCAAGAACCTGGCGGTCGTGCACCACCTCAACGCCGGCCTGCGCGCGCATGCGCTGTACCACCGCGATGTCGACTACATCGTGCGCGACGGCGAGGTGATCATCGTCGACGAGTTCACCGGCCGCACGCTGCCGGGTCGGCGCTGGTCCGACGGCCTGCACCAGGCGGTGGAAGCGAAGGAAGGCGTGCCGATCCAGCGCGAGAACCAGACGCTGGCGACGATCACCTTCCAGAACCTGTTCCGCATGTACAGGAAGCTGTCCGGCATGACCGGCACGGCGGATACGGAAGCCTACGAGTTCCAGCAGATCTACGGCCTCGAGGTGGTGGTGATCCCCACCCACCGGCCGATGGTCCGCAAGGACAACGCCGACCTGGTGTTCCTCACCCAGGAGGCAAAGTTCAAGGCGGTGCTGGAGGACATCAAGGACTGCCACGAGCGCGGCCAGCCGGTGCTGGTGGGCACCACCTCGATCGAGACCTCCGAACTGCTTTCGCAGCGCTTGCAGCAGGCCGGCGTGCCGCACCAGGTGCTGAACGCCAAGCAGCACGAGCGCGAGGCGCACATCGTCGCCCAGGCCGGCCAGCCGAAGGCGGTCACCATCGCCACCAACATGGCCGGCCGCGGCACCGACATCGTGCTTGGCGGCAGCCTCGAGGCCGAGCTGGCCGCGCTGCCGGCGGAGGTTTCCGAGACCGAGCGCGAGCATATCCGCAGCGCA
Organism: Burkholderiaceae bacterium; assembly: GCA_036280035.1. Taxonomy (GTDB): domain Bacteria; phylum Pseudomonadota; class Gammaproteobacteria; order Burkholderiales; family Burkholderiaceae_C; genus JAEUPI01. Next base: position 2,162 of record DASURM010000225.1, read on the forward strand.
TGGCAGCAGCGCCACGAGCAGGTGCTGACCGCCGGCGGCCTGCACATCGTCGGCACCGAGCGCCACGAGTCGCGGCGCATCGACAACCAGCTGCGCGGCCGTTCCGGCCGCCAAGGCGACCCGGGTTCCTCGCGCTTCTACCTGAGCCTCGAGGACAACCTGATGCGCATCTTCGCCGGCGACTGGGTCGGCCGCTGGATGCGCGCGTTCGGCATGAAGGAAGACGACGCGCTGGAAGACCGCATGGTCAGCCGGCAGATCGAGAAGGCGCAGCGCAAGGTCGAGCAGCACAACTTCGACATCCGCAAGCACCTGCTCGAGTTCGACGACACCGCCAACGACCAGCGCAAGGTGATCTACGAGCAGCGCAACGAGCTGCTCGACGCCGAGGACGTCTCCGCCACCGTCGCCGGCATCCGCCACGACGTGTTCGAGGACCTGGTGCAGCAGCACGTGCCGGCGCAGAGCATCGACGAGCAGTGGGACGTGCCGGGCCTGGAGAAGGCGCTGGAAGCCGACTTCGGCCTGCACCTCGACCTGCAGCGCTGGGTCGAGCAGCAGGGCGACGTCGATGCGGAGGCGATCCACGCGCACGTGCTGGAAGCTGCCGAGCAGCTGTTCCGCGACAAGGAGGCGGCGGTCGGCAGCGAGGTGATGCGCGCGCTGGAACGCCACGTCATGCTGTCCGTGCTCGACAACGCCTGGAAAGAGCACCTCGCCAGCATGGACTACCTGCGCCAGGGCATCTACCTGCGCGGCTATGCGCAGCAGCAGCCCAAGCAGGTGTTCAAGACCGAGGCATTCGCGCTGTTCTCCACCATGCTCGACCGCATCAAGCGCGAAACCACGCAGATCCTGGCGCGCATCCGCGTGCGCAGCGAGGAGGAAGTGCAGGCGCTGGAAGAGCAGCAGCGCCGGCAGAGCGAGCGCGCGCCGCTCGAGTTCCAGCACGCCGAGGCCAGCGGCTTCGCCGTCGAGCCGGCCGCCGCCGCGCAGGCGCCCGCCGGCGATCCC
>DASURM010000226.1:0-4636 GCA_036280035.1 Burkholderiaceae bacterium
AAACTTCGCGTCGATGGGCAGCCACACGGGTGCGCCGTCGCTGCGCTGGCCCGGCAGGCGGATGGCGAACTCCACGCGCGCGCCGCTGCCGGGCACCGTCTCGACGTTGACGGCGTACTGCTCGGGCGTGAACACCTGCTCCAACAGCGCGGCCAGCTGCACCTCGCCGAACATGCCGCGCGTCTTGACGTTGATCAGCACGCGGTTGAGCGAACCGACGTCGCGCGCCAGGCCCTGCATTTCGCCCAGGCCCTTGTGCACCTGGTCGAGCCGGTCGGCCACCAGCTTGAAGCTCTCGCCCAGGCGGTGCTCGAGCGTGCTCTGCAGCTTCTCGTCGACGGTGGCGCGCATCTGCTCGAGCTTGCGCTCGTTACCCTCCTGCAGCGCCTGCAGCCGCACCTCGACCGACTGCCGCATCTCGGACTGCCGGCGCTCGTTGCCTTCGGCGAGCAGCCGCAACTGCTCGGCCAGCACCTCGCTGACCCGGCGCAGCGCCGCATCGCTGTGTTGCTGCATCAAGGCCAGCTGCTGGCGGAAGGCGTCGATCTGTTCGCTCTGCGTGCGCGCGACGTCGCCGCCGTGCGCCAGCAGCACCTGCTGCAGCGAGCCGAGATCGCCGCGCGCGGCCAGCGCCTGGCGCGCGATCTCGTCGCGCAGCTCACGCTCCAGGCGCTCGCCGGCGCGCGTGTCGCCGCGCTGCACGGCGAGCCACGCGATCGCCAGCAGCACCAGCACCAGCAGCGCGGGAACGATCCATTCGGGCATGCCGCATTGTCCCTGAGCGCGCGCCGGCGACCCGCACCGCATCAAGCGCGCAACGGCAGCACCTCGGGGTTGACCGGCGTCGGCGGCACGCCGCCGGTGAGCGCGGCGATCAGGTTGTCGGCGGCGCGCCCGACCATCGCTTGGCGCGTCGACACCGTGGCGCTGCCGATGTGCGGCAGCAGCACGACGTTGGGCAGTTCGAGCAGCGCAGGGTGCACCTGCGGCTCGCCCTCGTACACGTCGAGCCCGGCCGCCGCGATGCGCCGCTCGCGCAGCGCCTGCGCCAGCGCCGCGTCGTCGACGATGCCGCCGCGTGCCACGTTGGTCAGCGTCGCAGTGGGCTTCATGCACGCCAGTTCGGCCTCGCCGATCGCGTGGCGAGCCTCGGCGCTGTACGGCAGCACCAGCACCAGGTGGTCGGATTCGCGCAGCAGCGTCGCCTTGTCGACATAGCGCGCGTTCAGCGACGATTCGGTCGCCGCCGGCAACCGGCTGCGGTTGTGGTAGATCACCTGCATGCCGAAGCCCAGCGCGCCACGGCGCGCGATCGCCTGCCCGATGCGACCCATGCCGAGGATGCCGAGTGTGGCGCCGTGGATGTCGCTGCCCACCAGCAGGTCGTGGCTCCACTTCGTCCAGCGGCCGCTGCGCAGGAAGCGCTCGGCCTCGGCCATGCGGCGGGCGGTGGCCATCATCAGCGCGAAGCCGAGGTCGGCGGTGGTCTCGGTGAGCACGCCCGGCGCGTTGGTGACCAGCACGCCGCGCGCCGTGCACGCCGCCACGTCGACGTTGTTGTAGCCCACCGTCATCAAGCACACCGCGCGCAGTTGCGGATGGGCGTCGAGCAGCGGCGCGCCGATCGGTTCGCCGGCGGTGCACAGCAAGCCGGCCTTGCCGCGCAGGCGCCGCGACAGTTCGTCGACGCTCCACTCGGTGTCGTCCTCATTGGGTTCGACCTCGAAGTGTTCGCGCAGGCGTGTCAGCGCCTCGGGAAACACGGCACGCGCCACGAGCACCGAGCAACGCGGCATGTGCGCTCGCCTCAGCGAAACCAGATGAGGGTCATGATCACGAACAGCGGGATCAGCACCGCGCTCGACCATGCCATGTAGCCGAAGAAGCTCGGCATCCGAATGCCCCTGTCCTCGGCGATTGCCTTGATCATGAAGTTGGGTGCATTACCGATGTAGGTGTTGGCGCCCATGAAGACCGCACCGCACGAGATCGCCGCGAGCGTGGCCGCGCCGGTGGTCATCAGCACTTGTGCGTCGCCTCCGGCCAGATTGAAGAACACCAGATAGGTCGGCGCGTTGTCGAGAAACGAACTCAGCACACCGGTGAACCAGAAGTACGCCCATGGCAACGCCTGGCCGTCGGCGCCGGTCACCGAGCGAGTGACCGCGGCAAAAGCTCCCGCCTCGCCGGCCTTGAGCATCGCCAGCACCGGCACCATCGTCACGAAGATGCCGATGAACAGCTTGGCGACCTCGATCATGGGGTGCCAGGAGAACTGGTTCTTCTCGCGCAGGTCGCGCGCGGTGAGCGCGTGAGACAGCAGCGCCAGGCCGACCAGCCCACTGTCGCGCACGAGTTGCGGGAGCCCGACCTCGGTGCCGAAGACGTCGAAAACGACATCGGACTTCCAGATGCCGCTCATCAGCACCAGGCCCATCACGGCCAGCAACAGCACGAAGTTGATGCCCCCGGCGATGCCGAAGCCCGGCGTGTCGGGCGTCGGATCGACACGCGTCACGCCCTCTCTGCGATAGAGCCAGGAGTCGAGCGCATACAGGATCGCCAGCAGCGCCCCGACCAGAAACAGGGTTTCGAAGAACACATGCTCGATGGTCCAGAAGAAGCCGACGCCCTTGAGGAAGCCGAGAAACAGCGGCGGATCGCCCAGCGGCGTCAGTGAACCGCCGGCGTTGCCGACGACGAAGATGAAGAACACGATCACATGCGCGACCCTCTTGCGGTTGTCGTTGGCGCGTATCAGCGGCCGGATCATCAGCATCGATGCGCCGGTGGTTCCCATGAAACTGGCGAGAACGGCGCCGATCGCCAGCAGCGCGACGTTCAGCCCCGGGCTGCCGTGGAGGTTGCCTCGGATATAGATGCCGCCGGCGATGGTGAACAGCGCGGTCAGCAGGATGATGAATGGAATGTACTCGGCGACCAGAGTGTGTACGAGCATCGCGCCGGTCGCGCCGGGCCCGGCATAGACGGCGAACGGCAACAGAAGGATCAGAGTCCAGAAGAAGACGACCTTGCCGAAGTGCCGCGCCCAGACGAACGGCGCAACGAGCGGGAAGACCGCGATCGACAGCAGCATCCCGGCAAAGGGAAGCCCCCACCAGGCGGTGAGAGACGCACCGTCTATCTCCGAGGCCCGCGCGCCGCAAGACAGCGCAGCCAACGGCAGGGCTGCTGCGAGTCGACGCAAGAGGAGCCCCGGCCTCGTCTGCGTGTGCCCGGGGACCTCGTCACCCACACCGACTCGAAGACCAACCGTTCGACGCGGCCGATGGCTCATGCCAGGTCGCACCGCAAGGGAGCCAGTGCGGTTTGCAACGGCTGAGGCAACGCGACGGGGCGCCGGCTGGCGCGGTCGACATAGACATGAACGAAGTGACCCGATGCCGCGCAGACGGCCACCGCGTCGGCGAACAACCCGATCTCGTAGCGCACGCTCGACGAGCCGATGCGCTCGACCCGCAAGCCGGCCTCGACGGCCTGCGGATACCGCAGCGGCGCGAAGAAGTTGCAGTGAGTCTCGACAACCAAGCCGATCACGTTGCCCCTGTCGACGTCGAGCGCGCCGCGATCGATCAGGTAGCCGTTGACGACGGTGTCGAAGAAGCTGTAGTAGACGACGTTGTTGATGTGCCCGTAGACATCGTTGTCCATCCAGCGCGTCGACAGGCGGGTGAAGAACGGGTAGGCACTGCGCGGCTCCGGCTGGGGTCGTTCGCTCATGCGGCCGATTGTTCCATCGAATCGCGTCGATTCCGGCCACTCGGTGCGCTCGACGACGGCCACAGCGCCGCGCTGCTTGCGGCCTCGACCACGGTGCGCAGATGCGCCGCCACCGTGGTCTCGATGTCGCGACCGTAGCCGCCGGCCATCGCCACCGCCACCGGAATGCCGCGTGAGCGCAGCGCGTCGAACACGCGCCGATCGCGCTCGGCCAGCCCGTCGAAGCTGAGCTTCAGTCGTCCGAGGCGGTCGCCCTCGTGCGGATCGGCGCCGGCAAGGTAGAACGCCAGGCCGGGCGGCGAGGCCAGTCGCGCCCAGGTTGCATCCAGCGCTGCGTCGAGCGCCTGCAAATAAGCGTGGTCACCGCAACCATCGGGCAGTTCGACATCCAGATCGCTGCGCGCCTTGCGCACCGGGAAGTTGCGCTCGCCGTGCATCGACAGCGTGAACACCGTCGGGTCGTCGGCGAAGATCGCTGCCGTGCCGTCGCCCTGATGCACGTCGAGATCGATCACCAGCACGCGCAGCAACGCTCGCCGAGCGCGGTGGGTCTCCACTTGCATCAGCCGCGCCGCCACCGCGGTGTCGTTGAAGACGCAGAAACCGGCGCCGCGGTCGGCATGCGCATGGTGCGTTCCACCGGCGAGCTGCACCGCGACCCCGTGCTCCAACGCAGCCCTCGCCGCGCAGATGGTGGCGCCCACCGAACGGCGCGAGCGCTCGATCATCGCCGGCGACCAAGGCAGGCCGATCGCCCGCAGGGCCGTTGCCGGCAGCAACCCGCGGCAGGCCGCGTCCACATACTGTGGAGTGTGCGCGAGCGCGAGTTCGCCGTCGCTGGCCGCCGGAGCATCGAGCAGTTGCACCTGCGGGCAATGCAGGGCCACCTGCTCGC
>DASURM010000227.1:0-16420 GCA_036280035.1 Burkholderiaceae bacterium
GCCGCGCCCACCGCGGCGGCCAGGCCCATCGCCTGCGGCGTGATGCGGGCGCCGCGACGCAGCACCACGGCATCGAACGCCACGTCCTCGCCGCGGCGGCGAATCGACATGCCCACGGTCGGCACCGTGCGCACCCGCACGCTACCGAGGTCGCCGTCGCGCACCGGCACGATCGCGTCGCACAGCTCCTGCATCACGACGGCATCGGCGCCCGGGGGGATCTGCGCCCCGGTGAAGATGCGCGCCGCGGTGCCGTTCCGCAGGCCGTGGCCGACCTGGCCGGCAGGGATGCGCTGCGACACCGGCAGCATGATGCCGGCGGCGGCCACGTCGGCGGCGCGCAGCGCGTAGCCATCCATCTCGCTGTTGTCTTCGGGCGGCACGTTCAGACCCGAGCGCACGTCCTGCGCCAGCACCCGCTGCAGCGCATCGAAGGTCGACACCACTTCGAATTCGTCGATGACGTGCCCGCGCGCGCCTTCGAGCAGGCGTTCGATCGCCTCGTCCAGGCTCATCAGCGGGGCGCCGGAGGGCTGCACCTGCGGCATGGTGTTGGTGTCGATCACCCGACGGATTGTGCCAAGCCGACACAGCCGCTGCCGGCCGCGTCGCACCAAGCGCCTGACTCAGGCAGGGTCGTGCGCCTCGATCAACGCCTTGACGGGCTCGGTACTCGGCGGCAGGACGGTGACGCGGCGTGGCCTCTCTTCGAGACCCCGTAAGCCCGCCGGACGCTGCGGCGCACTGCCGATCGCCTCGACGATGGTCTCGGCGAACTTGGCGGGCAGCGCCGTCTCGAGCGCGATCACCGTCTCGCCGGGCCGGCGCAGGTCGCGCGCCACCTTCACGCCGTCGGCGGTGTGCGGGTCGATCAGCTCGCCGTGTTGCCGCCAGACCTGGCGGATCGTCGCCAGCCGGTCGGCGTGGGTGCTGCGGCCGGAGACGAAGCCGAAATCGGCGCAGCGCGCCAGCGCCGCTGCATCGAGCGTGAAGCCGCCGTCGTGTGCGAGCCGCGCACCGAACAGCTCGCGCGTGCGCGCCGTGTCGCGCTGCAGTACGTCGCACACGAAACGCTCGAAGTTCGACGCCTTACTGATGTCCATCGAAGGGCTCGACGTCTCATGCGTCTCGGAGGCGCTGCGCACACGGTAGCGGCCGCTCTTGAAGAACTCGTCGAGCACGTCGTTCTCGTTGGTGGCGACGATCAGGCGATCGATCGGCAGCCCCATCATGCGCGCGATATGGCCGGCGCAGACGTTGCCGAAGTTGCCCGACGGCACCGCGAAGCTGACCCGCGCTTCGCCCTCGCGTGTGGCCTGGAACCAGCCCGCGAAGTAATACACCACCTGCGCCACCAGCCGCGCCCAGTTGATCGAATTGACGCTGCCGATGCGGTGCCTGCGCTTGAAGGCCAGGTCGCCGGCCACCGCCTTGACGATGTCCTGGCAATCGTCGAACACGCCTTCGATCGCGATGTTGTGGATGTTGGCGTCGAGCAGGCTGTACATCTGCGCCTGCTGGAACGGACTCATGCGGCCATGCGGCGACAGCATGAACACCTGCACGCCGCGCTTGCCGCGCATCGCATACTCGGCCGCGCCGCCCGTGTCGCCCGAGGTGGCACCGAGGATGTTGAGCCGTTCGCCGCGGCGCGTCAGTTCGTACTCGAACAGCGCGCCGAGCAGTTGCATCGCCATGTCCTTGAAGGCGAGCGTCGGCCCGTTGGACAGGCCCTCGATCCACAACCCTGGCTCGAGCGGGCGCAGCGGCACGATGGCGTCGCTGCCGAACACCTCGCGCGAGTACACCTTGCGGCACAGCGCGCGCAGATCGGCAGCGGGGATGTCGTCGATGTACAGCGACAGGATCTCGAACGCGAGATCTGCGTACGTCAGCGTGCGCCAGCGCTCGAGCGTGGCACGGTCGACGTGAGGGTAGCGCTCGGGCAGGTACAGGCCGCCGTCGGGCGCCAGCCCTTCGAGCAGGATCTCGCAGAAGGCGCGCGGGGTGGCGTCGCCCCGCGTGCTCACGTACTTCAATTCAACTCTTCCTTGCGGATGCGGACGATCGGCGCCAGCACGGTCGGCAACGCCTGCATCTTGGCGAGCGCCTGATTCATGCGGCCTTCGCGGGTGTCGTGCGTCAGGATGATGAGATCGGTCTGCCCTTCGCCGTGCGCCGACTCGCGCTGCAGCACTGCGTCGATCGAGATGTCGTGCTCGGCCAGGATCGTCGTGATGCGGCTCAGCACCCCCGTCTGGTCGGCCACCCGCAGTCGCAGGTAGTACGCGGTGACCACCTCGTCCATCGGCAGGATCGGCGTCGTTGCCAGCGCGTCGGGCTGGAACGCCAGGTGCGGCACGCGGTGATCCGGGTCGGCCGTGTGCAGCCGCGTGATGTCCACCAGGTCGGCCACCACTGCCGATGCGGTGGGCTCCGCGCCTGCGCCCTTGCCGTAGTACAGCGTGGTACCGACCGCGTCGCCCTGCACCACCACAGCATTCATCGCGCCCTCGACGTTGGCGATCAGCCGCCGCGCCGGAATCAGCGTCGGGTGGACGCGCAATTCGATACCCTGCTCGCTGCGCTTGGCCATCGCGATCAGCTTGATGCGGTAGCCGAGCTGCTCGGCGTAGCGGATGTCGATGGCCGAGAGCGCGGTGATGCCCTCGACGTGCGCCTTGTCGAACTGCATCGGCACGCCGAAAGCGATCGAGCACATGATCGTCGCCTTGTGCGCGGCGTCGATGCCTTCGATGTCGAAGGTCGGGTCGGCCTCGGCGTAGCCCAGGCGCTGCGCCTCCTTCAGCACGCTGCCGAAGTCGAGGCCCTTGTCGCGCATCTCGCTGAGGATGAAATTGGTCGTGCCGTTGACGATGCCGGCCACCCATTCGATGCGGTTGGCGGTGAGCCCTTCGCGCAACGCCTTGATGATCGGAATGCCGCCGGCCACCGCCGCCTCGAAGCCGATCATCACGCCCTTGGCGTGCGCGGCCGCGAAGATCTCGTTGCCGTGCACCGCCAGCAGCGCCTTGTTGGCGGTGACCACGTGCTTGCCGTTGGAGATCGCTTCGAGAACAAGCGCCTTGGCCGTGGTGGTGCCACCGATCAGCTCGACCACGATGTCGATCGAAGGGTCGGCAAGCACCCCGCGCGCGTCGTTGACCACCTGCGCCGCGTCGCCGACGATGCCGCGCGCCCTCGCCTGATCGAGGTCGGCCACTGCGGCAATGCGGATCGCGCGGCCTGCGCGGCGGCGGATCTCCTCCTGGTTGCGCTGCAGCACCTTGAAGGTGCCGCTGCCGACGGTGCCGATGCCGAGCAAGCCGACCTGGATGGGTTTGGCCTCGCCATTGCGTCGCTGCGTGACACGAGTCTGCGCCGCACCCTGGGTGGGTGCGGTTTCGACATCACGCCGCTGCGCGACACGGGTCTTCGACCCAACAGGGCGCGTTGTCATTTGCTATGTCGCTGCCGGTAGTGGTGCAGGAAGCGCTCGATGCGGCCGATCGCGTCGGTGAGATCGTCCGCACTGGGCAGGAACACGAGGCGGAAGTGGTCCGGCCGGGGCCAGTTGAAGCCGGTGCCCTGCACGATCAGCACCTTCTCCTCGGCCAGCAGCTCATAGGCGAACTGCTGGTCATCGGCGATCGGGTAGACCTTCGGGTCGAGCCGCGGGAACATGTACAGCGCCGCCTTCGGCTTGACGACGCTGACCCCGGGAATCGAGGTCAGCAGCTGGTAGGCCAGGTCGCGCTGCCTGGTCAGGCGGCCGCCGGGCGCCACCAGGTCCTTGATGCTCTGGTAGCCGCCGAGCGCGGTCTGGATCGCCAGCTGCCCCGGTGTGTTGGCGCACAGCCGCATCGACGACAGCATGTTCAGGCCTTCGATGTAGTCCGTGGCGTGCCGCTTGTCGCCCGACACCACCATCCAGCCCGCGCGGTAGCCGCAGGCGCGGTAGTTCTTCGACAGCCCGTTGAAGGTGACGAACAGCACGTCGTCGGCCAGCGACGCGATGCTGGTGTGGGTGTGGCCGTCGTACAGCGTCTTGTCGTAGATCTCGTCGGCGAACACGATCAGGTGATGCCGTCGCGCAATGTCGACGATCTCCTTCAGCAACTCCGGCGGGTACAGCGCACCGGTCGGGTTGTTGGGGTTGATCACCACGATGCCGCGCGTGGCCGGCGTGATCTTGCGCCGCAGGTCGGCCAGGTCGGGCAGCCAGTCCGATTGTTCGTCGCACAGGTAGTGCACCGGCGTGCCGCCCGACAGCGACACCGCTGCCGTCCACAGCGGGTAGTCGGGCGCCGGCACCAGGATCTCGTCGCCGGCGTCGAGCAGCGCGTTGAGGCTGAAGGCGATCAACTCGGAGGCGCCGTTGCCGAGGTAGACATCGTCGACCGCGACGCCGGCGATGTGCTTCTCCTGCGTGTAGTGCATCACCGCCTTGCGCGGCGCGAACAGACCCTTGCTGTCGGTGTAGCCCGCGCTGGCCGGCAGGTTGCGGATCATGTCCTGCACGATCTCGTCGGGGGGGTCGAAGCCGAACACGGCCAGGTTGCCGATGTTCAGCTGGATGATCTTGTGACCCTCCTCCTGCATCTGGCGGGCCTTATCGAGCACCGGACCACGGATGTCGTAGCCCACGTCGGCGAGCTTGCTGGACTTGGCGATCGGCTTCACCAATGCGGGCTCCTGGGTTGTGCGGCAGACAGCCTTGGTTGCTGCACCGCGCCACGTAGAATTTAACCATAGCGACTTTGGCGCCCCGGCACGGCCACTGGCCGCTTCGCACGCTCGCCCGGCGGGCCACCGCACAACGTGAAATTCCAGCCAGATTTCCTCGCCGGCGTGAACACCATCGCACGCCACGACGGTCACCGCGTGTGGATCGGGGCGCAGTTCTACGACGGCAGCGTCGTGGTGCCGTGGAGCGGCGCCGTGCGCCCCTGGGGTCCCGCGCACTTCGACGATCTGTCGCAGGCGCACTTCGACGTCCTGCTGCAGCGCGAACCCGAGCTGGTGATCTTCGGCAGCGGGGAGCGGCTGCGTTTTCCGAAGCCGGAATTGCTGCGCACGCTGATCGAACGGCGAGTCGGCGTCGAAACCATGGACACCGCGGCCGCCTGCAGAACCTTCAACGTGCTGGCCAACGAAGGGCGCAACGTGGTCGCGGCCCTGCTGCTCGGGCCCCTTTGAGCGCCGCGGTCTCCGCGGGCGTTGCGTCGCGGCCGAAGGCCCGCGCCAGGGCACCTGCAACGGAACTTTATAATCCCAGGTTGTGCCCTTTGGGCATACCACAACGCACCTCATGACGCCTGTCCTGAACAAACCCCTGCCCGAGTTCGAAGCCGTCGCGACCAATGGGGTGAGGTTCACCCCCCAGGCGTTCCTCGGCAAGGTGGTGGTGTTGTACTTCTATCCGAAGGACCACACACCAGGCTGCACCACCGAGGCCATCCAGTTTCGCGACCGCCACAAGGATTTCGTGAAGGCCGGCGCAGTGGTGTTCGGGGTGTCGCGCGACAACATGGCGTCGCACGACAAGTTTCGCCGCAACCTCGAATTGCCGTTCGACCTGATCGCCGACACCGAAGAGAAGCTGTGCCACATGTTCGGCGTGGTGAAGAACAAGATCATGTACGGCAAGAAGGTCAAAGGCATCGAGCGCAGCACCTTCCTGATCGATGCCTCCGGTGTGCTGCGCGCCGAATGGCGTGGCATCAAGGTGGCCGGCCATGTCGACGAGGTGCTCAAGGCCGTGAAGGAGTTGAAGAAGGCCGCTTGATCTGCCGCCATGGGCGTGGCGCATAATGGCCCATGCTCGTGAGCCGCGAATCGCGTTTCACCCGTTAGCGAAAGCCGCACAGACGACTGTGCGGCTTTCTTGTTTGGACCGCGCCGTACCGCCCCATGCCACTACCCAAGCCGCCTGCCTCCAAAGCCACCCTGCTGTCCGCCACCGACTACGAAGCCCAGGCCGCCGCGCGCACTGCTAAACGTTCGCTGCAACCGCCCCACGATGCCGGCAAGGAGCCGCTGGCACTGACCAACGCCGCCGCGCTCGCCGCTGCGCCGCGCCTCGACACCCAGCCGCAGGGCGACAAGCCCGCGATCACGCCCAAGCCCAAGGCCACCCGGCCCTCGGGCCCCAAGCGGCTGTTCGTGCTCGACACCAACGTGCTGATGCACGACCCGCTGTGCCTGTTCCGCTTCGAGGAGCACGACATCTTCCTGCCGATGATCACGCTGGAGGAACTCGACAGCCACAAGCGCGGCATGAGCGAAGTGGCGCGCAACGCCCGGCAGGCCAGCCGCGAACTCGACACGCTGGTTTCCGGCAGCGACCTCGACCCGAAGAACGGCATCGCCTTGTCCAAGACCGGCAAGCGCGAGGCGATGGGGCGCCTGTTCTTCCAGGAGACGCTGCACGAGATCAAGCTGCCCGACGGTCTGCCGCAGGGCAAGGCCGACAACCAGATCCTCGGCGTCGTCAAGGCGCTGCGCGAGCAGCATCCGGGGCGCGACGTGGTGCTGGTGTCCAAGGACATCAACATGCGCGTCAAGGCGCGCGCGCTCGGTCTGCCGGCCGAGGACTACCAGAACGACAAGACGCTCGACGACGGCGACCTGCTCTACACCGGGCTGCTGCCGCTGCCGGCCGACTTCTGGGAGCGCCATGGCAAGACCATGGAAAGCTGGAGCCAGGGTGGCCACACCTACTACCGCATCGCCGGGCCGCTGGTGCCGGCGCTGATGATCAATCAGTTCGTCTTCCTCGAATCGCCCGGCGCCGCGCCGTTGTACGCACGCGTCACCGAGATCACCGGCAAGACCGCGGTCCTGAAGACGTTGAAGGACTACACCCACGCCAAGAACGCGGTGTGGGGGGTGACGGCGCGCAACCGCGAACAGAACTTCGCGCTCAACCTGCTGATGGACCCCGAGGTCGACTTCATCACGCTGACCGGCACCGCCGGCACCGGCAAGACCCTGATGACCCTGGCCTCGGGCCTGAGCCAGGTGCTCGACGACCGGCGCTACAGCGAGATCATCGTCACCCGCGTCACGGTGCCGCTGGGCGAAGACATCGGCTTCCTGCCCGGCACCGAAGAGGAAAAGATGGGCCCGTGGATGGGCGCGCTCGACGACAACCTCGAGGTGCTGGCGCGCGGCGACGGCAGCGCCGGCGAATGGGGCCGCGCGGCGACGCAGGATCTGGTACGCAGCAAGATCCGCATCAAGAGCCTCAATTTCATGCGCGGGCGCACCTTCCTGAGCAAGTACGTCCTGATCGACGAGGCTCAGAACCTGACGCCCAAGCAGATGAAGACGCTGATCACGCGCGCCGGCCCCGGCACCAAGATCGTCTGCCTGGGCAACCTCGCGCAGATCGACACGCCGTACCTCAGCGAAGGCAGCTCGGGGCTGACCTTCGCGGTCGATCGCTTCAAGGGCTGGCCGCACTCGGGCCATGTCACGCTGGCGCGCGGCGAGCGCTCGCGCCTGGCCGACTACGCGTCCGACGTGTTGTAAGGACATGTCCGCCGACGCTGCGAGCCACCCCTACGGTGCTCGGAGACGACGCTGGGCGCCGGATGCCCTGAGGTTGAGGCGTACGCCCCGAGTCGCCAGCGCACTGGTGGCTGCTGTGGTCGCATTGGCCTCCCCTCCCTTGCTGAGCGGATGCTCGGTCGCTGCGCGGCTTGCATCGCTCGGCTATCCCTCATACCACACACGCGCGGTTCTCGAGTTGAAGCTTCGAATCGATGGCTCGGAGGAGCAGGTGCGCGCGCTCATTGGCTGCCGGTCGTTCTTCCTCGCAACAGCCGGCAGTCAGGTCACAAGGGACGATGGCCATCTGTTCGTGTTCGCGCGTCCAAGCGGCGAGGTGGCTCTCCTCAACTTCAACTATTCCTGCGCAACAGCGGATGCAGCAATCGGGTCTGCCCCTCATTCGCCGGCCCACCTGTATCGGGCGCAGTCAACGGCATCGGGCATGCAAGTGACGCGCGACGAAGTGCTCCCCGCCACGCACGCCGACGCGAGCGTCGCGCATGCCGTTGTCCTGAGTGCCCTTGCCACCATGGACACAGCGGATCCTCGAACCAACGCGAAGACGGTCGCGGACTTGGAGAGCGCCGTGAACGCGATTGCCCGTAGACGCGATCATCGCTTCTGGGTGGCGATGGACGCGCTTGCAATCACGCTGGACAGCCCGTTCGTTACTGCAGAAGATGCCCGCTCTCTGAGTGCAATGCCCTTGGCGGGACGCGTATCGTCCGACACGCACCGTCGGATCGGTTCGAGGATTCCAAGCGAGGTGCGGGACGCGGCTCGCAATGGGCGCTCGGTCGACTCTTCGCTGAGCAACGTCGCGTTCGCGTTCGACGACCGGATCGGCGGCTTTCGGCCGGGGCAAAGGAACTCTCGCCGATCGACCTACTTCGATGTTCCGTTTCAGAAATGCCCACAAGCGGGCAACCCGTGCTGGGCACGACAGACGAAGGTGCGCCTGGGTGAGCAGGACATACCCATTGAAAGAGTGACCATGGTTTTCGACCCTGCCGCGCGCACGCTTTACGTCATCGGGCAGTCCTACCTGCCCTGATGTTGGGCGGGCGCCGCGGCCGGCGCAAAGCACCATCGGCCATGACGCCGCCCGCGCCGTCCGCAGCGCACGGATAGCTCTACCGGGCAGCCAGTTCCTTGATCTGCTGCAACGCCGTCGGATCCTCGATGGTGGTGAGGTCGCCCGGGTCCCGGTTCTCGCACACCGCCTGAATCGCCCGGCGCAGCAGCTTGCCCGAGCGCGTCTTCGGCAGCACGCTGACGAAGTGCACCCGCGATGGCCGCGCAACCGCTCCAAGCTGTTCGTCGACCCGCTTCATGATCTCGCCTTCGAGCCGCATCGCGGCCTCGGGCGTGGCGGCGCGCGCCGGATCCCTCAGCACCGCGAAGCCCATCGCCACCTGGCCTTTCAGCGTGTCGGCCACGCCGACAACCGCCACCTCGGCCACGTCGGGGTGGCTGGAGATGCTCTCCTCGATCTCGCGCGTGCCGAGGCGGTGCCCGGCGACGTTGATCACGTCGTCGGTGCGGCCGAGGATGAAGTAGTAGCCGTCGTTGTCGCGGATGCCCCAATCGAACGTGCTGTAGATCTGCCGCCCCGGCAGCGTAGTCCAGTAGGTCTGAACGAAGCGCTCGTCGTCGCCCCACACCGTCTGCATGCAGCCCGGCGGCAGCGGCCCTTCGATCGCCACCACCCCTTTCTGGTTGGCACCCGTCAGTTCCTGTCCGGTCTTCTCGTCGATGAGCTTGACGTCGTAGCCGTAGACCGCCTTGCCCGGCGAGCCGAACTTCGGCGGCGCGCGATCGACGCCGTTGCAGATCGTCAGGATCGGCCAGCCGGTTTCGGTCTGCCAGTAGTTGTCGACGATCGGCTTGCGCAGGCTCTCGGCGATCCAGACCGCGGTGGGTTCGTCGAGAGGTTCGCCGGCGAGGAACAGTGTGCGCAGCGACGACAGGTCGTACTTCCTCAGGAAAGCCGGGTCGTGCTTCTTCAGCACGCGCACCGCCGTGGGCGCGCTGAACATCGCGGTGACCTTGTATTGCTCGACCAGCCGCCACCAGATGCCGGCATCGGGCCGCACCGGCAGCCCCTCGTAGAGGATGGTGGCCATGCCCGCCAGCAACGGTCCGTAGACGATGTAGCTGTGGCCGACGACCCAGCCGATGTCGCTGGTCGAGAAATAGGTCTCGCCCGGGTTGCAGCAGAAGATGTGCTTCATCGACGCAGCCAGCGCCACCGCATAGCCGCCGGTATCGCGTTGCACGCCCTTGGGCTTGCCGGTCGTGCCGCTGGTGTACAGGGTGTAGCTCGGATGCGTCGCCTCGACCCAGGTGCACGGCACCACGGTGTCGAGGTGCTGCGCGCGCAGCGTCGCATGGTCGACGTCGCGGCCTGCCACTGCCTCGAAGCCCGCGAGACCGCGGTCGATCATCAGCACGCGCTCGGGTTTGTGCCGTGCGAGCCGAATCGCCTCGTCGAGCAACGGCTTGTACGGCACCACCTTGCCGTTGCGGCTGCCGGCGTCGGCGCTGACGATGACGCGTGGCGTGGCGTCGTCGATGCGGCTGGCCAGGCTGACGCTGGCGAAGCCGCCGAACACCACCGAGTGGATGGCCCCGATCCGGGCGCACGCCAGCATCGCGAACACCGCCTGCGGCACCATCGGCATGTAGACCAGCACGCGGTCGCCACGCTGCACGCCGAGCGCCAGCAGGCATGCCGCCATGCGCTGCACCTCGGCGTGCAACTCGGCGAAGGTGTAGATCTGCTCCCGATCGACCTCGGTCGACACGTAGATCAATGCCGCCTGGTTGCCACGCGTCGCCAGATGACGATCGACGGCGTTGTGGCACAGGTTGGTGCGCCCGCCGACGAACCAGCGCGCGAACGGCGGACGGCTGTGGTCGAGCACCTGGTCGAACGGTCGCTCCCAATCGATCAGCCGCGCCTGTTCGCTCCAGAAGGTGTCGCGCTCGTCGATCGAGCGGCGGTGGAAGTCGCCATAGGTCATGCTGTCTCTCCAGATGCGGCGTTCAACAGAAGCACTCGGCCACATTCTCGACCGGGGTCGGGTGGCCCTCCAAGGGTGTGGGTCCGCAATTGCCCGCGCGATCCCCCGGGGTCAGTCGTTAGAGACAACTTTAGATCATCTTGCTAAGCAATTGATAAAACTGAGTTTTATTGACATGCTAAAGGGTTCGAACTATGGTCCGCGCCATGTCGACCCGGTTTCGAATCGTGGGTCTGGGGACGCTGGCGATCAGCATTCTGCTGGCGGCCTGCGCCACCCCCGCCCCACGCCTGGTCGACGACGTCGCCTTGCGTTCGCCACCGGCAAGCGCCGAGCAACCGGCACCACCTGCGGCCGGTAACGTGGTGATCGCGGCGCTCAACTACCTCGACCGGCCTTATCACGCTGGCGGTGAAGACGAAGAGACCGGGTTCGATTGCAGCGGCTTCACACGCCATGTGTTCGGCCAGGCGCTGGGCATCGAACTGCCGCGCAGCGCGCTCGAGCAGGCGCAGACGCCGCTGTTGCAGCCGGTGGCACGCGATGCACTGCGGGCCGGCGATCTGGTCTTCTTCAACACCCAGCGGCGCGCGCACTCGCACGTCGGCATCTACGTCGGCGGCGGTCGCTTCATTCATGCGCCGCGTACCGGCGCCCATATTCGCACCGAGAGCATGGCGGCGAAGTACTGGTGGCAGCACTACGACGGCGCTCGCCGCGCCCTGGTCTTGTCGGAAGCCGCCAATCGGTAGAAGCCCAGCCTGCGCGCAGGTGGCCCCGCCCGGACAACGGCTACAGGCAACCGGCACAATCGGCCGATGGGCGAATCCGCGATCCCCTTGGCCGATCTGCGTTACGCCGCAGCGGTGCCTGCGATTCCGCAGCGGCTGCACGAGCCGGTCGGCCTGGTGAACGACCAACTCGGGCGGCCGTTGCGCGACCTGCGCATCTCGCTGACCGACCGCTGCAATTTCCGCTGCGGCTATTGCATGCCCAAGGCGGTATTCGACCGCCAGTACCAGTTCCTGCCGCACAACTCGCTGCTCAGCTTCGAGGAGCTCACGCGGCTGGTGCGCGTGTTCGCCGCGCATGGCGTGGGCAAGGTGCGGCTCACCGGTGGCGAACCGCTGCTGCGCAAGGACGCCGAAGAACTGGTAGCGATGCTCGCGCAGGTGCGCGGTGCCGACGGCAACCCGCTCGAGCTGACCCTCACCACCAACGGGTCGTTGCTGGCGCGCAAGGCGCGGGCGCTGAAGGCGGCCGGCCTGTCGCGTGTGACCGTGAGCCTGGACGCACTCGACGATGCCGTGTTCCGCCGCATGAACGACATGGACTTCCCGGTTGCCGACGTGCTCGCCGGCATCGACGCCGCGGTCGAAGCGGGGCTGCGGCACATCAAGGTGAACATGGTCGTGCAACGCGGCATCAACGACCACGAGATCGTGCCGATGGCACGGCACTTTCGCGGCAGCGGCTTGGTGCTGCGCTTCATCGAGTACATGGATGTCGGGGCCAGCAACGGCTGGCGGATGGACCAGGTGGTGCCGTCAGCCCAAGTGCTCGAGCGGCTTCAGGCCCAATGGCCGCTGGAGCCGGTGCCCCCCACCACCCGCGGCGAGACCGCCGAGCGCTGGCGCTATCGCGATGGCGGTGGCGAGATCGGACTCATTTCGAGCGTCACGAAGGCTTTCTGCCGCGACTGCAACCGGGCGCGCCTGTCTACCGAGGGCAAGCTCTTCACCTGCCTGTTCGCGACCCGCGGCCACGATCTGCGCGCGCTGCTGCGCGGTGGCCGCAGCGACCTCGAGATCGCGACCGTGCTGGGCGAGCTGTGGGGGCAGCGCAGCGATCGCTATTCGGAGCTGCGAGGCGCCGAGGGAGCGGCCACCGGCCCCCACGAGCGCCGTATCGAGATGCACTACATCGGGGGCTGAGGCTGGACGCGGTCGCAGGACGGCATGTTCTGCGCTCACCGCACGCTCGCCGCCCCTTTGTTCGCCAATTCGTCGGCGCGCTCGTTGCCCGGGTCGCCGTCGTGCCCGCGCACCCAGTGCCAGCGCACGTCGTGCGCGGCAGCCAGTTCATCCAGGCGTTGCCACAAATCGACGTTCTTCACCGGTTTCTTGTCGGCGGTGCGCCAGCCGCGCAGCTTCCAGTTGTGGATCCAGCTGGTGATGCCGTTCTTCACGTACTCGCTGTCGGTGTACACCGCCACCCTGGCGCGCTGCTTCAAGGCGGACAGCGCCTCGATCACCGCCGTCAGCTCCATGCGGTTGTTGGTCGTGCGCGACTCGCCGCCGAACAGCTCCTTCTCGTGGCCGCCCGAGCGAAGCAGCGCGCCCCAGCCGCCGGGGCCGGGGTTGCCCTTGCAAGCCCCGTCGGTGTAGATCACGACCGGTTCGCTCAACGCCGGCTCCTCAATCGACCTCGATGGTCTCGCGGCTGCGGTTCACCGCCACCGCCGGCGCAGTCTGCGGTTTGCCCTTCTCGCGGCGCGCCATTCCGACCAGACGCATGCCACGCACCCGCTTGACGGCCATCACGAGGTACACCGCTCCGAGCACCGGCCACCAGCGCTCGCCGACGCCCTCGATCCAGGCCCAGCGGTCGAGCCATGCCTGCGAGCGCACCGGCGCACGCCAGCAGCCGAAGCGGCCGACCTCGACCTCGAAGCTCAGCAGCCTCAACCAATCGCGCAACCGCCAGTAGCCGATGAACTCGCCGGCGTGCGGCAGAAAGCGCGGCCGCTGCGACGCGCCGAACCGGTGCCGCATCGAGCCGAGACGGTGCCGCAGGCCCCAAAGGCTCGCCGGGTTGAAGCCGACGATCACGACGCGTCCCTCGGGCACCAGCACGCGCTCGACCTCGCGCAGCGTCTCGTGCGGGTCGCGCGCGAGCTCGAGGCCGTGCGGCAGCACGAGCAGATCGATGCTCTGGCTCGGGAACGGCAGCGCATCGAAGTCGCAGTGCAACGCCACCGTCAGATTCGGCGACTGGGTGGTGATCGCTTCGCGCGGCGCCGGCAGGTCGACCCGCTGCGGCACGATCAGCGAATCGTGCGCCACCCATCGATGCGGCATGCGATTGGCGCGCAACGCGTCGAGTTGCGGCAGCCCGAGCTGCAGCGCATGAAAGCCGAACACGTCGGCCACCGCGCGGTCGATGCGCGATTGCTCCCAGTCGAGCAGGTAGCGGCCAGGCGGACTGAGCAGCCACTGGGCGAACTCTATAATCCCCTCGTTTCGCGTCGTCATGCTCAGGCTGTGATGGCGCCTCGATCGCGACGGCTGCAGTCGTCGCTCATGCTGCCGGCTGTCGGGTGTGCCGCAGGCCACTCTCCGGCGTCGTTGTGACTGCGAGGCATTCTAGTGACCCGGTTTCCGTGGTGCTCGCAACGACTCACGAGCGGCTATCGCGCTCTGATCGGTGGCAGCGCGCGCATCGGTCTGGCCCGCTCCATCGTGTGAATTCGGTAACGTGCGCCACGGCGAGATGAACCGACAATGCGCGCGAGCCGGCGACCTCCTGGCATGCCGGTAACCGACACGATGCTTGCCTGACCTTGGCCGACGCCTTGTCGATGACTGCCTCCAACCTGCGCCCATCGACACGATCGCTCGCCCTGCTGCGCTGCGGCGCGGCGCTGGCCGTGGTAGCACTGGCGGTCGGCTGTGCGGTGACACCCCCGACACCGCAGACGGCAGCCCCGAGCGAAGCGCCCGCCCCCGCAAACCCGGCGGCGTCGGTCGTACCGCCCGCGACGCCAGCAGCAGCGCCAGCAGCATCGGCATCGGCATCGGCATCGGCATCGGTATCAGCAGTATCGGCGCCGGAATCATCGGCAGAGGCGGCACCGGCGCCGATCGCGGCAGCGGCCGCGTCGGCACCGGTCGATGCGGTCCCGGCACCACCACCCGAGGCGGCCGACCCGTTGCGCCCCGAGAAGCGCGTCGATTTCGACGACCCGAGCGCGCGCGTCGATCTGTGGGAGCGGCTGCGCGCCGGCTTCTCGATGCCCACCATGAGCAACGCGCGCGTGCGCAAGTGGGAGCAGTATTACGCTGAGCGACCGGACTACGTGGCGCGCATGACCGAACGCGGGGGGCGCTATCTGTTCCATGTCGTCGAGGAGCTCGAGAAGCGCAACATGCCGCTCGACCTCGCGCTGCTGCCGTTCGTCGAGAGCGCGTTCAATCCGCAGGCGATGTCGGTGGCGCGGGCCGCCGGCATGTGGCAATTCATGCCGTCGACCGGACGCCTCTACGACCTGACGCAGAACGCCTTCCGCGACGATCGCCGCGATGTGCTCGCCTCGACGCGGGCCGCGCTCGACTACCTTGAGCGGCTCGTCGACATGTTCGACGGCGACTGGCAGCTCGCGCTGGCCGCCTACAACTGGGGCGAAGGCAACGTCAAGCGCGCGCTGCAGCGCAAGCGCCTGCGCCACGCGCCGAGCGCCTACGAAAGCCTGCGTGGCATGCCGATCGAGACGCGCGACTACGTGCCCAAGCTGCAGGCGGTGAAGAACATCGTCGCGCGGCCGGAGGCGTTCGGGCTCACGCTGCCGCCGCTGGAGAACCACCCGTACTTCCTGAGCGTGGCGATCGAGCGCGACATCGACGTCGAACTGGCAGCCAACCTCGCCGGCATCAGCCTGGAGGAATTCCAGCAGCTCAACCCGCAGACGAACCGGCCGGTGATCCTCGCTGCCGGCTCGGCGCGGGTGCTGCTGCCGTATGACGGCGCCAACGCCTTCGTGCGCAACCTGCCGCGCCACCCCGGGGCGTTGGCCAGCTGGACGGTCTGGGTGGCACCGCGCACGCTCAAGCCCTCGGAAGCGGCAGATCTCGTGGGCATGAGCGAGGCCGAACTGCGCGACGTCAACCGCATCCCGCCGTCGATGCTGGTGAAGGTCGGGTCGTCGCTGGTCGTGCCGCGCCCGGAGGAACTCGAAGCCGACGTTCCCGAGCATCTGGCGGAGAACGGTCACCTCGCGCTCACGCCCGACACGCGCGGCTATCGCCGCGTGACGTTCCGCGCCTCGCGCCGCGGCGACAGCGTGGCCGCGGTGGCCAGGCGCTATCACGTCAGCGCCGAGCACGTGGCGCTGTGGAACCACGTCCGCGTCGACGCCCAGTTCCGGCGCGGGCAGAACATCGTGGTGATGGTGCCGGCCAAGCGGCCTGCGAGCCGCAAGATCGCCACTTCTGCTGGCAGATCCGCGAACGCCGCCGCCAAGCGCTGAAGGTGCGAGTGGCTGCGGCCGGCGCCTCGCGCCGTCGCATCGTTGCGATGCCGCAACCGCCTGCGGCGGTTGTCAGCGCCGGTCGCTCAGCGCGTGCGCGATCGTCGACAAGTCGACGTACTCCAGCTCGCTGCCCACCGGCACCCCGCGCGCCAGCCGCGTGACCTTGATGCCGCGCGCCGCCAGCGCCTGCGCGATCAACGCGGCGGTGGCTTCGCCCTCGGCGGTGAAGCTGGTGGCAACGATCACCTCCTGCAGCGCAGGATCGCTCGTGCGCTCCAGGAGAGGCGCCATGCCGATGTCGCGCACGCCCACGCCGTCGAGCGGGCTCAGGCGCCCCATCAGCACGAAATACAGGCCGCGGAAGCTGCCGCTGCGCTCGAGTGCAGCCTGGTCGGCCGGCGTCTCGACCACCGCGAGCAGCCGCGCGTCGCGCCGCGGATCCAGGCAGATGGCGCACACTGCGTTCTCGGTGAACGTATAGCAGCGCTCGCAGTGCCGCACCTGCCGGTCGGCAGCCTGCAGCGCGGCCGCGATGCGCCGCGCGCCTTCGCGATCGTGCTGCAACAGGTGGAACGCCATGCGCTGCGCC
>DASURM010000228.1:0-4171 GCA_036280035.1 Burkholderiaceae bacterium
CTCTGCCGCGCATGCGTGCGATGGCGGCTGCCGCCGCCGACGAGTCGATCCCCGTCGAAGCGGGCAAGGCGAGCGTCACGGTGCAGGTCAACGGCAGCGTGCTGATGACTCGGTAGCCACGAATCACTGCGCGACCCAGCCGCCGTCGACGTTCCACGCCACGCCGCGCACGTTGTCGGCGGCGGGCGAGCACAGGAACACGGCCAGTGCAGCGAGCTGTTCGGCGGTCGTGAACTGCAGCGACGGCTGCTTCTCGGCCAGCAACTGGCGCTTGGCCTCGGCTTGGTCGACGCCGGCCTGGCTGGCGCGGGCATCGACCTGCTTCTGCACCAATGGCGTCAGCACCCAGCCCGGGCAGATGGCGTTCACCGTGATGCCGGTGGTTGCGGTTTCCAGCGCGACGCTCTTCGTGAAGCCGACGATGCCGTGCTTGCTCGCCACGTAGGCCGATTTTTCGGCCGACGCCACCAGCCCGTGGGTCGAGGCGATGTTCAGGATGCGACCCCAGTTGCGCTTCTTCATGCCCGGCAGCGCGAGCCGCGTGGTGTGGAATGCCGAGCTGAGGTTGATCGCGATGATCGCGTCCCAGCGCTCGGGCGGGAAGTCTTCGACCTTGGCGACGTGCTGGATGCCGGCGTTGTTCACCAGAATGTCGAGCGTGCCGAACTCGGCCTCGCAGGTGCGCATCATCGCTTCGATCTCGGGCGGCTTGCTCATGTCGGCGCCGTGGTACGACACCTTGACGCCGTATTCGGCCAGCGCGCGTTTGGCGGGCTCGATTTCGCCGAAGCCGTTGAGCATGATGTTGGCGCCGTCTTGCGCCAGCGCCCGCGCGATGCTCAGGCCGATGCCACTGGTCGAGCCGGTGACCAGAGCGGTTTTTCCCTTGAACATGATCGTTCCTTGCCGTGCGTTGTTAGGATCATTATCGACAAAGGAGTTGACCCGTGTCCGAACCCCGGCTGCTTTACGTCTCGTGCCTGAGTGGCCGCAGCCTGCACCGCATGGCCTATTGGGAGTGGGGTGACCCAGCGAACGACCGCGTACTGGTGTGCGTGCACGGCCTGACGCGCCAGGGGCGCGACTTCGATACCCTCGCGCGCGCGATGCTCGATCGCTACCGCGTCGTTTGTCCCGACGTGGTCGGTCGCGGCCGCTCCGACTGGCTGCGCGATCCGATGGCCTATGTGCTGCCGCAGTACGTGGCCGACATGGTGACGCTGCTGGCGCGGCTGAACGCGCGCACCGTGCATTGGCTCGGAACCTCGATGGGCGGCCTGATCGGGCTCGGCGCGGCGGCGCTCGGCGGCTCGCCGGTCGGTGTTCTGGTGCTCAACGACGTCGGGCCGCACCTCGACCCGGCGGGCCTCGCGCGCATCGGCAGCTATGTCGGCCAGGTGCAGCGCTGGAAGACGCTCGACGAGGCCGCCGACGCGATCTGGTCGATTTCCACCGGTTTCGGACCGCACACGCGCGAGCAGTGGCTGGCGCTGACCGAGCCGCAGCTGCGGACCGATGGCGACCATCTCGTGCCGCGCAGCGACCCCGACATCGCGCAGCCTTTCAAGGCCGTCACGCCGCAGCTCGCCGCCGCCGGCGAAGCGGCGCTGTGGCAGGCCTACGATGCCCTGCGTTGCCCGACGCTGCTCTTGCGCGGCGCGCAATCCGATCTGCTGTCGCCCGATACGGCGCGCGAGATGACGCAGCGCGGGCCACGCGCGAAGCTGCTGGAGTTCGCCGGCGTCGGGCACGCGCCGATGCTGATGCAACCCGAGCAGGTGCAGGCGGTGCGCGAGTTCCTGTTGGCCTCGCCGTGAAGACCGAGTCGATCCCTGCGGCCGACGAGGCGGCCCCGATCGTTCGACTGGCCGAGGTCGACACACCGGCAGCCGATGCGCGGTCGATCGATGTGCATGCGGTGCAGCAAGCCGGCGCGTTGCAGCGCGCGCGCGCCTTTGCCGAGCCGCTGCTGTCCGGCCACGTGCTCGACACCGGCGAGCCGGCGCTGGCGCATGCCGACGGCGTGGCCGCGATCCTCGAAGGCATCGGCGCGGCGCCCACGCTGCGCGCGGCGGCATATCTGGTGTACGCGGCCGACTTCCTGCAGCGCCCGGAGGAGATGGTTCGCAATGCCTTCGGCGAGTCGTATGCCGGGCTGGTGGAGCACACGCGCAAGCTGGTGTCGGTGCAGCGCGCCGCGCGCGCAGCCAGCGTCGAGGCCGAACGCCGCGAACTGCAGTCCGAGCGCGTGCGAAAGATGCTGCTGGCGTTCTCGCGCGACTTGCGCGTCGTGTTGCTGCGGCTGGCCTCGCGGTTGCAGACGTTGCGCTGGCACGCCGCCGCCAGGCGACCTTGCCCGGTCGAGCTGGCGCAGGAGTCGCAGCAGGTGTTCGCGCCGCTGGCCAACCGCCTGGGGATCTGGCAGATCAAGTGGGAGCTCGAGGACCTGACGTTCCGCTTCCTGCAGCCGACTCAGTACGCACAGATCGCGCGCGCACTCGACCAGACTCGCTCGCGCCGCGAGGCCGCCGTGCGCGAGGCGAGCCACCGCCTGCGCCGCGAGCTGGCCGCCGCCGGCATCGACGCGCAGGTGCACGGCCGGCCCAAGCACCTGTACAGCATCTGGAAGAAGATGCAGGGCAAGGGAGTCGAACTCGGCTCGATCTACGACCTGCGCGCGCTGCGCGTGATCGTGCCCGACGTGCGCGACTGCTACGCGGCGCTGTCGTGCGTGCATGCACGATGGCGTGCGCTGCCCGAGCAGTTCAGCGACTACATCGCCAGGCCCAAGGCCAACGGCTACCAGTCGCTGCACACCGTGGTGCTCGACGACGATGGCGCGCCGCTGGAGGTGCAGATCCGCACGCATGCGATGCACGAGCACGCCGAGTACGGTGTCGCGGCGCATTGGGCCTACAAGGAAGCCGGCGCGCGCGGCTACGGCGGCGTCACCGCCGCCGGCGGCTTCGAGGAACGCGTGGCGCAGGCGCGCAAGGCGGTGCTGCGCCAGCTGCTGGCGTGGGAGCGCGACCAGGCCGCGCAACGGGTGCACGACGGCGGTTTCGACGACCGCATCTTCGTGTTCACGCCGCAGGCCACGGTGATCGAGCTGCCGGCCGGCGCGACCCCGGTGGATTTCGCCTACGCGGTGCACACCGATCTCGGGCACCGCTGTCGTGGCGCGCGAGTCGACGGCACGATGGTGCCGCTGAACACGCCGCTGGCCAACGGCCAGACCGTCGAGATCAACGCCGTCAAGGAAGGTGGCCCGTCGCTCGACTGGCTCAACGCCGAGCTGCGCTATCTGAAGAGCCCGCGCGCGCGCGCCAAGGTGCGCGCCTGGTTCAACGCGCGTGCCCAGGCCGGAACGATCGCGCGCGGCCGCGAACTGGTCGAAAAGCTGCTGCAACGCGAGGGCCGCACCGCGCTCAAGCACGACGAGCTGGCCGCGCGCCTGGGCTTCAAGGGCGCCGACGCGCTGTTCGAAGTGGTGGGCAAGGACGAGTTCTCGCTGCGCGCGATCGAGAACCTGCTGAAGCCGCAGGAAGCCATGCCACCGGCGGCCGAGGCGATGCCGCTGCGCCGCGCACGCGCCGGCGAGGGCGGCGTGCTGGTGGTCGGCGTGGAATCGCTGATGACCAGCCTGGCGCGCTGCTGCCGCCCTGCGCCGCCCGACGCGATCGGCGGCTACGTCACGCGCGGCAAGGGCGTGGCGATCCACCGCAGCAACTGCACCAACTTTCGCAACATGCTGCGCGTCAGCCCCGAGCGTGCGATTCCCGTGGCGTGGGGCGCGACACCGGCGCGGCGCGAGGCGCTGTACCCGGTGAAGGTCTGGGTCGAGGCGAACGATCGCACCGGGCTGCTGCGCGACATCTCCGAGTTGTTCGCCAAGGAGCGCATGAACGTCACCGCGGTGCATGCGCAGGCCGGCAAGAGCGCGCCCGGCGCGCCGGCGCAGATGGAGATCACCGTCGAGCTCGACGATGCGCTGCGCCTGCCCGGGGTGCTGGCACAGGTCGCTCGCCTGCCGGGCGTGCGCAGCGCGCGCCGCGGCTGAGCGCGACCGCGCACTGCTAGAATGCCGCGCTCGCAGGCGCGTAGCTCAGCTGGTTAGAGCACCACCTTGACATGGTGGGGGTCGGTGGTTCGAGTCCACTCGCGCCTACCA
>DASURM010000229.1:0-3969 GCA_036280035.1 Burkholderiaceae bacterium
GAAACGCCGCGCCAGTGCGCGGTCCTTCTCGAACACGCCGCGAAATTCCTGGAACGTGGTCGAACCGATGCAGCGGATCTCGCCCGAGGCGAGCATCGGCTTGATCAGGTTGGATGCATCCATGGTGCCGCCCGACGCCGAACCCGCGCCGATGATGGTGTGGATCTCGTCGATGAACAACACCGCGTGCGGCTGCTTCTTCAGCTCGGCGATCACGGCCTTGAGGCGCTTTTCGAAATCGCCGCGGTACTTGGTGCCGGCAACCAGCGCGCCCATGTCCAGCGCGTAGATCGTGCAGGCCTTGAGGACTTCGGGCACGTCGCCCTCGACGATGCGCTTGGCCAGGCCTTCGGCGAGCGCGGTCTTGCCGACGCCCGCCTCGCCGACGAACAGCGGATTGTTCTTGCGCCGGCGGCAAAGCACCTGGATCACGCGCTCGACCTCGGCCTCGCGGCCGATCAGCGGGTCGATCTTGCCGTCGCGCGCCAGTTGATTCAGGTTCTGGGTGAACTGATCGAGCGGCGAGCCCTTGCTGTCGCCGCTCTCCTCTTTCTCGGCCTCGGCACCGCCCTCGCCGCTCTTGGGGGTTTCGGGCGGGTCGCTCTTCTTGATGCCGTGGGCGATGTAGTTCACCACGTCCAGGCGCGTCACGCCCTGCTGGTGCAGGTAGTACACCGCGTGCGAATCCTTCTCGCCGAAGATCGCCACCAGCACGTTGGCGCCGGTGACCTCCTTCTTGCCCGAGCCGGTGGACTGCACGTGCATGATCGCGCGCTGGATCACGCGCTGGAAACCGAGCGTGGGCTGGGTGTCGACCTCCTCGGTGCCGCCGACCGTGGGCGTGTTTTCCTTGATGAAGGTGGTCAGACTCTTGCGCAGGTCTTCGATGTTGGCGGCGCAGGCGCGCAGCACTTCGGCGGCCGACGGGTTGTCGAGCAGCGCGAGCAGCAGGTGCTCCACCGTGATGAACTCGTGGCGCTGCTGTCTGGCCTCGACGAAGGCCATGTGCAGGCTGACTTCCAACTCTTGCGCGATCATGCAGCCTCCATAATGCACTGCAACGGGTGCCCTGCGCGACGCGCCGCCGCCAGAACCAGCTCGACCTTGGTGGCCGCCACGTCCTTGGAGTAGACGCCGCAGACGCCGCGCCCCTCGTGGTGGATCTTGAGCATGATCTGCGTGGCCGTTTCCAGGTCACGCTTGAAGGTCTGCTGCAGCACCATCACCACGAATTCCATCGGCGTGTAGTCGTCGTTGAGCATCACCACCTGGAACATGCGCGGCGGCTTGGTCTTGGCCGCCTTGCGCTCGGCAACGGCCGCACCCTGGCCGCCGTCCTGACGTGTGACGGTCGGCGCTTTCGGCGGCAGTTTCGGGGTCTCCGGAGGCATGGCTCATTCTATAGAGTTGCCATTTGCGGCGTGTTCCACGGCGTCATGTTGTGGCGCCGAGGCCGCCGTCAAGCCGTGAAAAGGGCTACAGGCGGGCAGGCTCTTTCGGCGATACCGAAAGCGTCCTGGCCGCCCCCGCTTCCTCGGGTCCGCACCGGCTTGACACGTTTGGGAACGCCCGCGAAGAATTTGCAGTTGGCCCGCTGGGCTGAACTCGAAGGTCAAGACTCGATCGGAGGGAGACTGTCATGCCGACAGGCACAGTCAAATGGTTCAACAATGCCAAGGGTTTCGGGTTCATCGAGCCCGAGGGCGGCGGGCCTGATGTCTTCGCGCACTTCTCGGCCATCCGCATGGAGGGCTATCGCACGCTCGAGCAGGGCCGGCGCGTGCGCTACGACCTCGTCGAGGGGCCCAAAGGCTGTCTGGCGCAAGCCATCGAACCCGTCGACGGCGGCGACGCCGGCTGAGCACGCCGCGCCGGCGCCCTCGTGGGGCACGGCGGGCCGCCCGTGGCCCGCACCTGGGAGCACCCGATGACGCCTCGCGCCCATCTGCTCGACAAGCTGATCGGCGCCGAGCTGCCGCGCTTTCGCACGCCAGCCGACGTGCGCGCGTTCGAGGCGCAGGCCCCGTACGCCGAGCGCGTCGCAGCCCACAGCATCTACGAGGCGCTGCAACTCGGCGCGGCACTCGACCCGTCGGCCCCTGCGATCCACTTCCTGAGCGGCGCGGATCCGGGCGAGGCACCGCAGACGCTGACCCACGAGCAACTCCTGCGCCGCGTGACGCAGGCTGCCAACCTGTTCCACAGCCTCGGGGTGGGTCGCGACGGCGTGGTCAGCCTGTTGCTGCCGCTGGTGCCGCAGGCGTTCGTGGCGCAGTTCGGAGCGCAGGCGGTCGGCGTGGCCAACCCGGTCAACCCGATGCTGTCGGCAGCGCAGATTGCCGACATCCTGCGTGCTGCCGGCACCCGCGTGCTGGTGACGGTGGGGCCGAGCGCCGGAGCCGACATCTGGGACAAGGTGAGCGCGATCCGCCGGCAGGTGCCCGGTCTGAAGGCGGTGCTGGTGGTCGGCGGCCGCGCCCATGCCGACACCGAGGCCGAAGACTTCGATGCCGGTCTCGATCCGCAGCCCGCGACGCACCTGGTCAGCGGCCGCATGCCCGGCCCAGACGAAGCCGCAGGCTACTTCCACACCGGCGGCACCACCGGCACGCCGAAACTGGTGCGCCACAGCCACGCCAACCAGGTGTCGCAGGCATGGGCGCTGCGCCTGACGGGC
Organism: Burkholderiaceae bacterium; assembly: GCA_036280035.1. Lineage (GTDB taxonomy): Bacteria > Pseudomonadota > Gammaproteobacteria > Burkholderiales > Burkholderiaceae_C > JAEUPI01. Next base: position 2,678 of record DASURM010000229.1, read on the forward strand.
TTGGCCGAGCCCGGCAGCGGCATCCTGTTCGGGCTGCCGCTGTTCCACGTGGGGGGCGCGCTGACGCAGGGGCTGGCACCGCTGGCCAACGGCGGGCACCTCGTCGTGCTCAGTGCCGCGGGCTGGCGCGAACCGCGCGCGGTGCGCAACGTGTGGGCACTGGTGCAGCGCTATCGGCCGCAGGTGTTCGCCGCGGTGCCCACCGTGCTGGCCGCAGCGCTCCAGGTACCGCGCGACGGCGTTGACATCGGCAGCCTTCGGCGCATATCCGGCGGTGGATCGGCGATCCCGGTGGCAGTGATCCAGGCCTACCAGCAGCAGTTCGGCCTGCCGGTGCTCGAGGTCTACGGCATGACCGAAACCTCCAGCGTGCACGCGATGGGTTACCCCGACATCCCGTGCCCGGCCGGCTCGGTCGGCCGGCCGCTGCCGTATTCGCGCACACGGGTCGTCAAGCTCGATGCCGACGGCGTGCTGCTCGGCGACTGCGCGCCCGACGAGATCGGCGTGGTCGCGATGGCCGGGCCTGGCGTTTTCGGCCGCTACCTGAGCGAGACGCACAACCGCGGCGCCTTCGTCGAGCCCGGCTGGGTCAACTCCGGCGACCTCGGCCGACTCGACGAGCACGGCAACCTCTGGATCACCGGCCGTGCGAAGGATCTGATCATCCGCGGCGCGCACAACATCGACCCAGCCCCGCTGGAGGAGTTGCTTTACCGGCACCCGGCCGTGGCGCTCGCCGCGCTGGTTGGCCAGCCAGATGCATATGCCGGCGAACTGCCGGTCGCCTACGTTCAGCTCAAGCCCGGCACCAACGCTTCGCCGGCCGAGCTGGTCGACTACCTGCGCCAGCACACCCCCGAGCGCGCCGCGGTGCCGGTGGCGCTGCATTTCGTCGACCCGATGCCGCTGACCGCGGTGGGCAAGATCTACAAGCCGGCGCTGCGCGTCGATGCGATGCGACGGGTGGCCGAGCAACTGCTGCACGGACTCGCCGCCGGCGGCGAGTCGCTGCACGCCGAGGTGGTGAGCGACGCCACGCACGGCCACGTGATCCGCGTCTCACCGGGCAGCGCGCAAGGCGCCGAGCGCGAACGATTGATCGCCGCAGTGCACGAGCGATTGGCACCGCTGACCGTGCGGCACGAAGTGGTCTGAGCCCGGTGCACGCTGAGGGGCTCGACGGTCCATCTGCTGTCGATCCGGCACCATCGCCAGTTGTCGTTCGCCTTCGCGAGGCTCTGGGCGCCGTGAGATAGCCTCGAGGTCTGAAGGAATCTCGGGCGCTGACA